>NZ_KQ960135.1:0-21050 GCF_001553085.1 Parvimonas sp. KA00067
GCACTTTTTATAAAAAATTTTCATTAAAATTTAAACATTTATAAATGTTTTGGTCAATTTGACCAAAATTTTATACAATATTTGTCTGGATTTTTAGAAAAATATATTATATAATAAAATTATAAAAATACTTTAGGAGGATTTTATGAATACAATATTTTTAATAGCATTTTTAATTTGGATAGGAATTTTTGGTTTAGGATTTACTATTGCTAAAACTGTATTCTCATACTTTGATTATTGCATAATTTTTTTAGTTGTTGCTTTTTATAGTTCTGATTATATAGCACAAATATCTTATAATAAATCTTCAACCTTCTTATTAAGTTTGGTTGTAGGAATTATAGCTTGCGTAATCATATATTTTATTTTAAGTTTATTTAGTCAAAATAGATTTTTAGTTTATCCAGTTGTTTTATATAACTTTATAATTTCTATGATTAGTTCATATTACTTTTTACAATTTTCATTTTATGTTTTAAATGAATTAGTTAAATTCGCAGAAGGTAAAAATCCAAACTATAATATGTTATTAATTTTTAAAAATATGACTGTAAATACAGCTATTCATTATGTAATAATTATTCTTATAGGATTTATGTTTTTCTTTGTGAAATGTGATTTGTATTGTATAGAATTAGATGAGCTTATAGAAAATCCTTTTGAAGATTTTAGTTTAAGTTTACCTATGCTTAATAGAAAAAGACTAAACTACAATTCAAAAAATAATTTTGGTCAATTTGACCAAAAAGAAAATCCAAAGGAAAAAAGGTTAGATAAAAAATATATAATATCTGATTGGATGTATAAAAAAATAAAAGAAGATTTAGAGAAAGATGTACTCAGTAATTTTGATGAAAAATTTGATATAACAATCTCAAAAGAAGTATCATTTTATACGGGTAAAAAAACAGAAAAGGCTATTGAGTGCATCATAGAAATTCAATTTAATAATATAGAAAATGCTGAAGGAAGATACCCTCATTGGATTCCAAAATCTGCTCTTAATGAAAAATATGATTATAGAAAAAGTTATAAAAAATATACTAATTATGAAAGTAAATTTGAGGAAGAAAGTGAATATGAATTTACAGAAGAAGAATACAATAAAAAAGTAGAAGAAAATTTAAAAAAAGAAAAAAATGAGCCTCCCCTATTTTATAAACTTTTAGGTTTAGAAAAAGATGCTACCTTAGAAGAAATTAAAATAGCTTATAAAAAACTTGCTAAAAAGTATCATCCAGACTTAAATAAAGATAGCAAAGGAGCTTTAGAAATAATAAAGCAAATAAACGAGGCTTATGATGTACTAAGTAATGAAGAAAAAAGACGCGAATATGACCTTTATGGAACATATAAATAGTAATAGTGAAAAAAAGTAAGAGAAAAATGCACCTAAATTGTTCGTTGGGATTTGTTTTTAACAAATCAAAAGGACACTTTTCACGAAGTGAAAAGTGGAGTAGCCAGCACAGTGTTTGGGAACCCAAACACAAAAAAATTAAAATTTTTTATCTGGTTAGGGTTTCACCCTAAGACCCGACTTTTCATAAAAACAAAGAAAAAAACAAAATAATAGAAAGGAATTTTATGGAAAATAGAAAAAGAAAAAATAACATACATTTAAGATTTTCAGATGAAGAATATGAATATATTTTAAATAAATTTAAAGAATCTAATTGCAAAAGTGTTCAAGAATTTATTTTAAAATGTGTTGATGAAGAATTGATTTTTGATGTAGATATAACACCTTTAAAAGAAATTTCATATAACTTATCACAAATCGGAAACAACATAAATCAGATTGCAAAACGATGTAATGAAACGAGAAATTTCTTTTTAGAAGATATTGAAGAGCTACAAGAAGATTATGAAATTTTAAGAAAAGACTATCAAAAAGATATACTCTTTATTAGAAAAAAATTTAAAAATACAAAGGTAAAAAAGGGAGATATAAAAAAATCAAATGGCAGTAACTAAAATACACCCTATAAATAAAACTTTAAAAAAGGCAATAGATTATATTTTAAATCCAGATAAAACAAACAATAAATTTTTATCATCTACTTTTATGTGTAGTAAAGATTTTGCAAGTGAAGAAATGTTACAAACCATAAAAGAATCTAACTCAAAAGCAACAGTTTTAGCTAGACATTTAATTCAATCTTTTGCTCCGGGAGAAACAACTCCAGAACAAGCACACGAGATTGGAAGAAAATTAGCAGATACAATTTTAGATGGAAAATATGAATATGTTATTGCAACACATATCGATAGACAACATATTCATAATCATATAATTTTCAATAATGTAAGTTATAAAACTAGAAAAGGATATGTAAGTAATAAAAGGACTTATCATAAAATTAGATATGAAAGTGATAAACTTTGTAGAAAATATAATCTATCAGTTATAGATGAATTTTTTCAAAAAAGGCGTGGAAAAACTAGAAAAAGTGGTGCTAAATCTTATAAAGAATATCAAAGTTATAAACGTGGAAATTCTTGGAAAGAAAGACTTAGAAATGATATTGATGAATCTATTTTCTATTCAAAAGATTTTAATCAATTTATAAAAAATATGAGAGAAAAAGGATATGAAATAAAATTTGGAAAACACATCGCTTTTAAACATAAAGATAAAGAAAAATATATTAGAAGTAAAAGTTTAGGAGAAGATTACACAGAAATAACAATTAGAGATAGAATTAAAAATAAAATTTCAAAAGAAGAATTTGAATTTAATATTGAGAAAAGAAAAAATTCAGAATTAGATTATACTTTTGATAATATAGAAAATAATTTTAAAAAAGCTGAGTTTAACAAAATGATTGATACAAAAACAGATAAATTTCAAGCAAAAGAAAATGGAGGTTTAAAATACTGGGCTGAGATAAGAAATTTAAAAGATATGGTAAAAACTGTCGATTTTTTGATTGAAATGAACATACATAGCAAGGAAGATTTAGAAGAAAAAATCAATGAATTTAAAGGCAAAAAAACTGAAATTTTTACAAATTATAAAGAACTTAAAAAAAATTTTACAAATGAAATAAATAATTTAAAAGTATTAAATGTTTATCAAAAATACAAATTTATTTATGAAGAATCTCTAAAAGAAGATACATCAGATGAATTTAGAGCTGAATATAAAAGTAATATATTAGAATTCCAAAAAGCAAAAGAATATTTAACAGCACTTTATGGAGAAAATTTTCCAAGTGATGAAGAATTAATAAATAAGATAGAAGAGATTGAATCTGAAAAGAAAAGTTTAGATGATGATTTAGATAAAATAAATCAAGATATTTCTAATCTATATGTTGCTTATTCTAATTATGATTTAATTCGTGGTAGTTCAAGGTAAAAAAATAGTTTTGGTCAAATTGACCAAAGCTATTTTCTATTTTTAAATACATTTAATCTATCTATCAAAGTTATTTTACTTATCGTTTTTTCATCGTTTATTTTATCTAGTTTATACATCTTTATAATTTTTTTAGAAAAATTAACTCCTCTTAAAAAAATTTTATCATTTTCATTCAAAAGATTTATATATTTAAACACTTTCTTTTCAAAACATAAAATCAATTTTATTTCTCCTTCAATATTTATCTTGAATTGAAAATATTTTTGTTTAATCTTATAAATTGGTTTATTTAAAACTACCCCACTAAAATTTTCATATTTTTTATTTTTTAATATTTCTACTTCCTTTACTTCTTGTTGCTCTATTGTAGTTGGTATTTTTAAATATTTTTCTTTTCTTATATTACAAATAATATTAAGAATATCTCTAGCTTGTAGAAGTTCAACATTTTCCTCAGCTTTTTCATCAAATTCTGGATTTTCTATTTTGTTTTTTAGTATTTCTTTATCTTGCTCTAAAGATTTTAACAAACCAAACGAACTGTACTTTGTATCATCTCTAAATTCAATTCTTATTTGTTTATTTAAATATAATACATCTCTTTTATTATTTACATAAAAAATTCTAAAGTTAAGGTCATAAGGAGGAATATCTCTATTTTCAAAACTTTCTTTAAATTTTTCTTTTACAAAATCATCAGCTTGAAAAATTGTCCATAAATCTCCATCGAAATTTATAGCTATTTTATTTCTATTTAGAAAACTTTTTAAAGTTGGATTTATATTTGAACTTTTCATAATCGAACACCTTTATCTATATTCAAAGACTTGTTTAAATTAATTGTAATATATTCTCTAAGTTTTGTACTATCATATTTATTATATTTAGCTAAACCACTATATGAAATGCTATATAAACTTCTAGTTTCTTTGCAATAAAACAAATCATAATCTTTATATTTTGAGGGAATTTTACTACTAAAATCATTAATTATTGCATCTTTGCCTATCAAATCAAATTTTTCTTTGAAATAATTTTCTACATCATTATTTTTTCTATTTGAATTTAAATTAATTTTAAATTTTTCTCTAATCATTAAATAATTTAAACTATCTAAAATACTGTTATCATAGAAATCATTAATCTCACTTTCTTCTAATTTTTTAATTGGATAAAATGTAAAATTTTCAAAATTAAAAGAAGTCAACTTATCAAAATTAACTTCTTTATGTAATTTAATATTTTCATTTTCATTAAGTCCATATTCTACACTATTTAGCATTTCATTCTTTATTTCATCAAACGAAAAAGGAACAAATTTATTTTTTAGCATATCATACTTTTCAATACTCTCAACTTTTTCAGATAAATTACTATTTTTAAAATATAAATTATCTTTTCTAACAAAAAAAGTTTCTAAATAATCTGTTAAATCATCATTTTTAACAACTCCAAGTTGTAAATATTTATTTTTTTCAGTTTTAACCATAAAAAAATTACTCTTTGTTTTTGTTGTTTCATTAGTTTTTTCATATATAATTGCTTTATCTAAATTTTCCATAAAATATTTAAAATTATTAATTCTTAATTTAACATCTTCTAATCTATTTTCATTATTTATCTTAATTAAATTGTAAAGTTCTTTTTCAGTTTTATTATATACAAAAGAATATAAACGAACCCCTCTTAATTTATTGATGCTAGAATATTGTAATCCTAATAGATGGGGTAAATATTTATTTCTAATCTCAAAATTAAATTCTTTAGTTTTAGTTTTTATAACTATATCAGTATTATTAAATTGATTATACCAATCTAAAATTTCTTTTATTTTATTCATAAAAATCTCCTTTTTTGGTAATAAAAAAGACAACTCTATATAGAGCTGCCTTTTTCATATTTTTAACATATTCTTGGACGCTTACGTTCTCTCACCTATGCTTTGGTCAACGAAAAAATTTAAAAACCGTTATATACTTCGCTATGACTGATACTTCTGACCCCTCAGCTCTGGGTGGAGGTGTATATTACCCCTAGTTCTCATACCACTATCTTAATTATATTATACCGCAATATAAAACATTTTACAACTTATCTACACCAAGTTTTTGTAATATTTTCAACTTTATCTATATTTAAAGTTTTAAAATCTTCAATGAATAATTTTATTTCATTTTTTAACTGAGTTAAAGGACTTAAATCTAATTCTTCATCATATTCATATACTTTTTCTACTACATTATTATCTATCTTTATTTTTGATGAACAAGTTTCCAAATCAAACTTAAAATATGAATTATTTTTATTATCCTTTATAAAAATCTCTTTACTATTTGGAAAAATATCTTCAAAATTATCTATGGACTTATCTGTATTATTAACTTTGTTATACAAATTTAAAATTTCTTCCTTTGTTTTATTTAAATCTTTTTCATCTTCTAAAGAAATTTTTGTTCCATCTAAATCTAAAATTTTATTTATCTTAGATAATTCTAATATTTTTTCTTTTAATTCTTCTTCTTTTTCAAAAGGTTTCTTTATATCTTCCTTAGCTACTTCAAATTCAGCTTTTTTATTTTTTAAATGTTCTTCTAATATTTTTTTATTGTCTTTTATAGATAAAATTAAATCATTAAGTTTTTCAATATTTCCACCAGTCTTTAAAAGCCTAGTTTCATAGTTTTTCTCTCCTAACAATTTTAAATAATGATTGTTTTTTTGAAAATCATAAAACATTTCTAAGTCAAAATTTTCATATTTCCCTATTTTAATCTTATTGTTAGTTAAATTTATTGTTTTTGATATTTCTAATAAAGTTTTGTCAACTTCTTTTTCTATCTTATAATTTTTATCTAATATAAAAATTCCATTAAATTCTTTATTATTTGATATTTTAGCTCTATTAATATCATTTTCAACTGATTTAATTGAATTTTCTAACATAGATATGCCAATAGGATAATCATTTTTTACTTTTGATTCTAAATCATATAGATTAGCATTATAACTTGATTCTAAAAGTTTTAATTTTCCAATTTCAACTTCTAAATCCATTTTTTGTTTTATATATGGATTTCCAATAGCAAGAGCTTTTATTTCAGCATAAGATAGTGTACTTTCATCTACATCGTCCATACTTCTGAGTGGAGATTTAGATGTCATTATTTGAGAAATAAATCGTTGTTTATTTTCAATAGTTTGCCATAAGTACCCATCAAAAGTATCTTCAGTTATATATCTAAAAATTTCAACCTCTTTATTTTCGTTCCCTTGACGTACAATTCTACCCGCTCTTTGCTCTAAGTCAGAAGGTCGCCAAGGTACATCTAAATCGTGCATTGCTATTAACTTATTTTGAATATTAGTTCCTGCCCCACATTTGGCAGTAGAACCAATTAATATTCTAATATCTCCTTTTCTAACTTTTTCAAAAAGAGTTTCTTTTTCTTTTTCAGTTTTAGCATCGTGAATAAAAGCTATCTCATTTTCTGAAATACCACGTTCTATTAATTTGCTTTTTATATCATCATAAACATTAAAAGTTTTACTTGGAGTTGACATATCACAAAATATTAATTGTGTTGATTTATTTTCTTTAGTTTTATTCCAAATATCAAAGACGTTATTAATACAAATATTAACTTTTGAATTTGAATAATCTTCTAAAGAATCATCTATAAGCCTTTGGTCTAATGCAAGTTTTTTCCCATCATTAGTAATTTTTAACATATTATCTTCAGTAGGTTCTATAAGTCCGTTTCTTACAATATCTGCTCTATTAGACAAAATAGATAATATTTCTCTTTGTTCTTCGGTAGGTTTAGTTTTGATAGTTGTAAATTTTGATTTTGGAACATCTAAATCTAACATATCAGCAGTTTTTATATCAGCAACCATTTTAAAAATATTCATAAGGTCTGGGAGATTATAAAATTTTGAAAAACGTGTTTTACTTCTATATCCAGTTCCTTCCGGAGATAATTCTAATGAAGTAACAGTTTTTCCATAAGTGCTTGCCCAACAATCAAAAATATCTATATCTTTTGCTTTCAATGTATCATATTGTAAATATCTTTGCATTGTATAAAGTTCTGTCATAGAGTTTGATACAGGCGTTCCTGTTGCAAAAACAATCCCTTTTCCATTTGTTTTTTCGTCCATATATCGACATTTCATAAACATATCATTTGATTTTTGTGCATCTGTTGTACTTATTCCTGCAACATTGCCCATTTTCGTTTTTATTCCTAAGTTTTTAAATGAATGTGCTTCATCTACAAACATTCTATCTATTCCCAATTCTTCAAAAGTCAAAGTATCAGTATCTTTTTTAGAATCATCGTGAATTTTTTGTAATTTTGTTTGTAGATTTTTCTTTTTAGCTTCTAATTGTTTTACAGTTATTCTTGAACCCTCATCTTGTTCATTTCTATTTTCCCTAATAAAATCTTCATATTCATTTATAATATTTTGTATATATTCCTCTTGATATTGTTTAGACATTGCAATTTTTTCAAATTGACTATGACCAATAATTATTGCGTCATATTCTCCTGTTGCAATTTTACCTAAAAATCTTTTCCTATTTGTTTTTTCAAAATCTTTTCTAGTAGTAACTAAAATATTAGCTCCCGGATATAAAGTCATAAATTCACGTCCCATTTGTTCCGTTAAATGATTAGGAACAACAAAAAGTGATTTATTACAAAGCTTTATTCTTTTACTTTCCATTGCTGCCGCTATCATTTCAAAAGTTTTTCCAGCTCCTACAACGTGAGCTAATAATGTGTTACCACCATATAAAATTCTAGCTATTGCATTTAATTGATGAGGTTTTAAGGTAATATTTTCATTTTTACCTTTAAAAGTTAAATTTTCTCCATTATATTCACGAGGTCTTATAGAATTAAATTTTCTATTGTAAATTTTCTCTAAATCTTCTCTTCTTGAAATATTTTTAAAAATCCATCTTTTAAACTCTTCATTTAACATTGTTTGTTTTTCATTTGCTAAGATTGTTTCTTTATGATTCAACACTTTTTTATCATTAGAATCAAGGTCATAAATCATTATGTTTTGCAAATTTAATGATTTTTCAAGTATATTATATGCATTTATTCTATTAGTTCCGTAAGTTCTATTAGCTACATAATTAAATTTACCAACAGATTTATTTGATATTTTCCATTCTCCAGTAAAATTATTAAAATGTACATCTATACTTGTTCTTTCTTTAAAATTCATTTTAAAAGTTTCTTTCATAAAGTCTTTAATGTATCTTGGAGGTATCCAACTTGCTCCAAGTTCTACATTAATTTCATTCGCTTTTAAACTTTTTGGCAGTACTCTTTCTAATCTATCTTTTTGATAATTTAATAAATCAAATTCTTGTTTTTCTTCAGGAGTTAAACTTTCAACTTCTTTATAGGAATATCTAAGTAAATATTGGTCAATTAAGTCTATCTTTTCTCTAATATCTCCACTTAAATACTCATCTTTAGAAACGAATTTAGCTTTATCTAAATTTTGTAAGTTGTTTTTTATATCTTGCTCATTATATTCAAATGTAGATTCTATATCTAAAAAGATTTCTCCTTTTAATTTTTCTATTAAATCTTCTTTTGAAATACCACATAAATTTTCCATATATTCTAAATTTACAGAACCTTTTTCAGATAATGATAATATTAATGCTTCTTGTGGAGTATCAACATTTGTTACATCTATTGATTTTTTTATAGTCCTTTTAAAAAATATATCCGATTTCCTTTTGAATTTATTATCTTCTAAAACTTCAATAGATGAAACCAAAGGATAGTTTGAATCTTCTCTGAGTAATTTTCTATTTATTCTGGTATTTAAACTTCCATATTTTTTATAAAAATTATCGTATATAGAATTAAGTTTTTCTTGTTCTATTTTTATAGTATAATCATCAAAATCTTCACTTTGAAGTCTTATTACTTCTCTTAAAGAATTGTTAAGTTCTATATAATCTTTAATTTTTTGAATATCAGAATTATTTAAATTTTGTAAAATTAATTCTTCATTTTCTTTATAAAAAATTTTATTGTTTCTTTCAATAAATGTAAAATTTTTAATGTTTTCCAAATCAACATTTAATTTCTCTTTATCTATATCTTCTAACAAATTATTATTTTGGTCAAATTGTCCAAAATCTTTTTTAAAATGTTTAAAATTTTCTACAACATTTTTAAAAGAATTTTCTAAACTTTCTCCATTACTTTTACAAACAACTATATCTCCAAATCTTCCACTTTCTTTTACCATTTTACCTAAAACCATATTAGGATTGTCAACAAAATATTTATTATAAGTTAAACCATTTTCATCAGTATCAAGTTTTAAAAATGATTCTTCCAGTTCCTTTTCTTCTTCTCTTTTTCTAAGAAAAATTATATCACTTGTAACAGTAGTTCCAGCCATTCCTTTAAATGTTGTATCCGGCAACCTTAATGCCCCAACAAATTCACACTTTTTAGAGATATATTTTCTAACACTATCATCTTTTTTATCTAATGTTCCACTTGAAGTAACAAAGGCAATTAAACCGCCTTTTTTAACTTTATCAATAGTTTTTGCAAAAAAATAATCGTGTATTAAAAAATTATATTTATTATAATCTTTGTCATTTACTTTTATATTTCCAAAAGGAATATTTCCTATTGCGGCTTCAAAGAAATTATTTGAAAAATATGTTTCTTCAAAACCTTTAATCTTAATTTTTGCATTTGGATATAATTGTCTTGCTATTCTACCACTTATACTATCTAATTCTACACCTCTAAAAATAGTATTATTTTTTAAATCACTTGGTACATTACCTAAAAAATTACCTATTCCCATTGCCGGTTCTAATATTTTTCCACCATTAAACCCTAAATTTTGCAAAATACTATACATATTGTCTATTACAATTTTAGGAGTATAAAATGCTGTTAATGTACTCTCTCTTGCTTGTTGATATTCTTCTTTACTTAAATTTTCCTTTAAAAAATTCCTAGCAATTTCCCATTGTCCACCGACTTTAGTTTCATCAAAAACATCGGCAAGACCACCCCAACCTAAATAGTCAGCTAGATATGCTTGTTCATACTCCCTTGGACTCCTATTTTCATTTTCAAGTCTTTTTAGCATTTTAATAGCTTTGATGTTTTTATCTAGTCTTTCTGATGGTGTTAGGTATTCTGAGTAGATATGATTTTTCAAGTCATAATTTCTAGCAAAACTTAGCTTTTCCTTATTAGGTTCATAGCCTAGATTCTTTAAATCTTCTTTCCCCCTCAATAAGTTTTCGGCTGCTTCTCTTGGGACATCATACCTATCCATCATTTGGTCAATTTCTGGATTGAACTTATCAATAAAGCTTTCTTGCTCTACTTGTCTTTCAATTTGTTTTTCATGCTCAGATAATTTGTATATCTCATAGTTTCCACTATTATTTTTATCATTTAAGAATTTATCAACTTCATTATCTTTATTTTTATTTATTTCAAAATTTTCAATATTATTTTTATCATTACCTGTGCCATTATTTATCAGAATTTCTTTTTTGCTTTCTATTTTTTCATCATTTGATAAATCTGTAAAACTCATTTGTTTTGTTTCTACATTATGCTGAATAATTTTATCTTTCTTTATTTCATCAAAAAAAGCAGATGAATTTTCATCTACTTTCTCTTTTTCAATATTTAAGCTAGGACTATTTGATACATTATTTCTCTCTCTATATCCATCGTTGTCCCTATCTTCCAATTTTCTTTCTCTAGTTCTGTCATTGTTGGATAAGACTTGTGATGTTTCAAGTTTTCTACTCTCCTGTTCCATTCTATTTTCCAGTATTCTTCCACTTGATTTTGCATTTCTACTATGTGGTCTAAAAACTTGTTGCGTTTCGTCTGTTCGTTGTAGCTCATCCACATTTGAATCAAATAAATGTATTTGGTTATATCTCTGTTGTGTAGAAGAAATAACATTCTCTCTACTCCTATTGTCATTGGAAAATTCTGTGTTGAATAATTCATCTCTTGTATTTTCTCCTCCATTATCCTTTCCAATGTTTCTTCCACTATCCAACGTGGCATTTCTAAGATTTTCGGAATATTCTTCAATTCGTTTTTCTTCATCAAGGCTTCTATTTTCTGTGGATATTCTATTCTTATTTTCTCCATTTCTTCTATTGTGTTGTAATCCCCATAAGAATCTATATTCACGTCTATTAGGCAAGGAAAATCGTACTCCAAAGGAATTTCTGTTAGAATTGTTTGACAATCCGGGTAATCTGTTTGATAAAGTTCCGTTGTCCATATCCCATTTTCTTCCTCTTTGATTATCAGCTCTTTCCAAGTATCGTGTTCGTAATTGTCCAGTTCTTCCTCTGTCATTTTTATTATTTTCAATAGCAATGGTAGATTCTGTTCGTTGAATGTTATGTTGTTTATTATTACTTCTTTCATCTTGAATTTCTCCTTTTAAAGTATTAATATTTGATAGTTTCATTATATCATTGTTTTTATCTTTTGTCAGCACTTTTATTTCAATTTTTTGTAAATTTGATATAATATTTCTATTAAAAACATTTAAATATCTATTTAATTTATACAAAGCATCTCTATTTACTGTATTTAAAGTATTTTTTAATAAATTTGTATTTGGATTGTAATCTAATTTTAACTTATTGAGCATAGAAATTTTTAAACTTTCAATAAAAAATTCTTTTTGTTCTGAAGATAAGTTCAAATTTATTTTGTCTATATAAAAATTTATTAATTTTTCCACTTTAGTTATTTCAGATTCACTTCTATTAAAATTAATTTTATTAATGTATAAAATATTATCTAAAACTCTTAAATTTATATCCTTTTTATTTAAATTAGGAATATATTTATCTTCCAACCCATCTAAAACTTCAGTTTCCTCTATATCATATATTTCTACAATATTTTTATCTTCTAAAATTTCAATAGGTTTAGGATTTTGTATTAAACTTCTATTTAAGTCGTTCCACTCATCTTTACTTAAACAAATAGTTGCATTAGGATAAACCTCATAAATCATAAACTGAGTATTTATATCCTTCATAGAATTTTCTCCCATAACTTTTAAAAAATCCACATACTTACTCGTATCTGATAATATTTCCTTTTCAATTTCTTTTTGAAACTCTTTTAAATCAAATTTATTATCTTCTTCAATTAAATTTTTAGACTCTTCGATGTTTGGAGATGATTGTATATTAAACTTCATATCTTTAATTTCAGTATTTTGTAACCATTCATTTACATCTTTATATACACCATAAGAATTAGATGCATCTATAATTTCATAATTTAGTCCATATATAGATTTTATTTTTTCAGTTGCATCAATTCCTCTAACATCTTTATCTAAAAAACAAACTATTTTTTCAATTTTTTCCTCTTTTAAAAATTCTTCTAAAGCTAATGTACTAACTCCACCTAATGAAATATATGAGTAGTTATTATCTATTCCTCTAGCTTTAAAAATAGTTTTTGCACTTAAAAGGTCGATTGGAGATTCAAAAACTAAAACAGTTTTTGAATTATTTTTTAATTTAAAACCATATTTTTTATCACTGTTTGCAACTTCTCCTTTATATTTAACATCACTCAATGTTCCTGTTAAAGTACAATATTTAGGATTCCCTTCTTTGTTTTTCCCTATAAATAGTACATTATGATTTATATCTTCTCTTATCATTCCTAGTTTTACAAATTCATTTACTACTTCTTTAGAAATTTTTCTTGAATTTATTAAATATGCGTATGCTCTTTTTATATTTTTATTTAACTTTGGTAATCTAAAATCTTTTTTCTCTTCAAAAATTTTATTAGTTTCTAAAGATTTATTAAAAGAAAAACCACTCATATCCGTTAAAAATTTCATTGCTTCATTAAAATTAGCTCCTTGAATTGCTTCAACGAAGTTAATTACATTTCCACTTTCTTCAGTAGAAAATCTAAAAAATGTATTTGTACCTGGATAAATTTTTAAACTATCCATTTCTTTGGTAGTATATACATTTCCCTGCTTTATAAGATTAAGACCCATAGAAGATGCTACTTCTGTAATAGGTATTTCTAAAACTTTTTGTATATCTTCATTACTATAATGAAATTTTTTCATCTTTATCCTCCAATCTTCGAATCTCTTTTAATATTGCTTCTAGTACATTTACAACAATACTATTCCCTGCTAGTTTATATAAATTACTAGATAATTTGTTTTTATCAATTTTAACTACTTTTAAAATTCTTTCAAAATCTTCATCATCAAAACCCATTAATCTAAAACATTCTCTTTCAGTTAAAAATCTATATTTTCCATTTTTTAAATCTACAAGTCCAGAATTTGGTAGTCTTACTTGTTTTATCATAATTGTATAAACATAATCTTTAATAATTCTTGCTCTTTTTTGTGTAGTTGTCTTTTTACCTATACAATCTAAAATAGATTTTTGAGTTACAATATATTTTTCATCAAAATCACTTTGCAAAAAATCCTCTAACTTTGTCATTTTCTTTTTTTCCAGCTTAGAAAAATCGAATTCATTTTTTCCTAAAAAACTTATTACAAAAACTCTTTCACGTTTTTGAGGGATTCCAAAATCGATAGAGTTTAAAATTTCAAATTTATTTTGATACCCTAATTTCTCCATTTCTTCTAAATAAAAAGAAAAAGAGCTATATTCTTCAGATAAAGCTCCCTTTACATTTTCCCAAATTACCCATCTAGGTTTATATTTCATTTCTTTTAAAATTCTTATTGTTTCAAAAAGTAAACTACTTCTTGTCTTACTATCTTTTTTTCCTCCTTGTCGTCTTCCGATTATTGAAAAATCTTGACAAGGACTTCCGTGAAAAAGAAAATCACAAGGCACATCTATTTCATATCTTACAACTGAATTAGGATAATATTCTTCATTAAATAAAGCGTTGTATGAATCTACTGCAAATTTATTATTTTCTACATAATCAACTACTTTAAAATCAAATTTTTGACGTTCTAACGCTTTTCTTATTGCTCCAATTCCTCCAAAAAGCTCAACAACTTTTAATTGCTCCAAAATACCACCTTTTTTACATTTTTTTATTTTTTAATATAATTATATTAAAAAAATTTTTTAAATCAATAAAACTTAAATTATGACTACATTTTTTTGTTTTATTGAAATTTTTTAACTCTTAACAATAAAAAAAGAGATTTTTTAAATTTCAAATCCCTTTTTTCTTAATTTTACTATAAATTCAAAAATAAAGGGAAGATATTACACTTCCCCTTAAATTTTTATATTTACTAACTCTAATCTATTTTATCTGTATTTTTCCTTTTGATATAGAAAAATACACCTCCACCTATTCCTGATACTAATAGCATAAAAGGAAGGAGCATATTTCTTCCAATACCTGTTTTTACAATTTCTCTTTTCGGTTTTTTCTTTACTTTGATATTTATTGTTTGATTTTCATCGTTTATATCTCTATGTTCCGCTATTTTTTCTCCTTTGTAATATAGGTCTTCAAAAACTACAAGTTTTAATTCTTTTGCACTTTCTAAAATAAAAGTAAATTCCACATCAACAAATCCCTTTTCTTCTTTTGGTGTAAATTTCGTTGTTCCTGTTATATTTTTTCCATCTATTTTAAATTCATTATTTGTAGATTTATCCATTAATATACCTTTAAGTTCATATTCTTTTTCAGGTATTAAATTATTATACTCCACTCTGTCAATGAATTTAAGAATATATTTTTTACTTCCATTTTCCTCTTTTAACTCATAACTTCCATTTACACTTGTTTTTATCTCCGGCTTTCTAAATTTAACCGTTTGTCCTTCATCATTTATATCTGTGTGAGTGGCAATTTTTTTACCGTCTTTATACAAATCTTCAAAAACAACTGTTTCTGTTTTATCTTCAAACTTGGATGAATCAAAAACAAATTCCAACTCTTCAAACCCTTCTTTTTCTGTCGGTGTAAATTTTTTACTTGCTACAACTTCTTTTCCATCTATCAATAAAGGTTTATTTGTAGATTTATCCATTAATAGCCCTTTTAATTCATATTCTTTTCCGACTATTAAATTTTTATATTCTACTTTATCAATGATTGTAGTTTTTTCTCTTACATAATCAACTTTTTCATTATCTTTAAAACTTGCAGTTGTCTTTATTTCTGGTTTTTCCTCTCTTGGTGTAGGTGGAGTTGTAGGTATTTTTTCATTTATTATAGCTTTTGAATTATTTACATATTTTATAACTTCGTCTTCATTTTCTACATTTGATAATTCAATTTTCCAAATTTTTCTATCATTAAGTTTTATATTGTATGGAACTTTTAACTCCCTTATATAATATTCTCCAGCTAAATAATCTCCTTTACTCATTCCAACTCCATCTTTGATTTCTACAACCTCAAGAAGACTTCCTTTATTTATAAGTTTTTTTGTATTCTTTTTATGAGCTTCTCTTTCTAAAAGCTTATACTTCATTTCTTCCATATCATCAGATAATGTAGTTAGTTTGTCCTTTGAAAATCTTAAAACAAGATTTTTATCGTCTATTTTTTTCTTTTCATTTGGTTTTAAAATATCTGTGATTCCTTTTAAAATTTTATCCTTATCTATTTTATCCAAAACTTTTTCAAAAGGTTCTAAATCTTTAACTTTTGCATTTTCTAATTTTTCTAATTTTATTGTAAAGACTTCAAAATTAAAATAACTAAAATGTTTTGCTAAAAATTTATAATTTTTTATATTTTCTTTTATTTCCTTTTTAGCTTTTTCTATTTTTTCTTGATACTTAGGTAAATCATTCCTATTAATAGTTTCTAATTTTTCTAAACTTTCAAGGATTTTCTTATCAATAAAATTCTTTATTTCTTTTGATACATTTTCTATTTTTGTATAATCATATTTTTCAAAATTCTTTACTTTTTCAAGTTCTAAAATTAATTTATCATAAATAACTTTAAACTCTTTAGCCATTTCTTTTGATTTTTCTGTATCATATTCTTTTAAGCTTTCGATTGATGTATAAGCTAAAATACTTGATTCAATTCCGTCTTGTAACTTTCTTAGCTTTTCATCATTTCTATAAGTTCTATAGAAATTTTGCATTTCATCAAGATATTTTTCTCTTGTTTTATTTTCTTTTTCTATTTCTTCCTTTGGATAATTTGCTTTATTAAAAGTTCCATTTTTCTTTTCTTCTCTAATTTTTAATTCTTTTTCTTTTAAAGAATTTAAAAATTCAATTTGTTTTTTAAAAGTTTCTTTTTCTTTTAATATTTTTTCATTATCCTTATTTTCTTCTAAAATCTTTTCAACTTCTTTTATTAGAAAATCTTCCAATTCGTGAATAAAAGATGTTATTTTATCGTCATATACTAAATTATCTAAAATAGTAACCTTTTTATCATTTCTATCTGGCTCTGTATTAGGGATTTCATTAGGCATTGTTGTTGGATATGTTTTATTACCTATTCGCATATCTTCTTTTGCAAATATTCCAAAAAATATATTATTTGCTTTTGTTCCATCATCTATCTCTTTCTTTATTCCAATTCTTAATTTTTGTCTTTCATTTTCTAACTTTTTAACAAAATGTGTAACTGTAACTTCTTGATTTTGTTCTGTTAATTCAAAATCATATTGTTTTGGATTTAAAGAAAATTCTTTTGGTGCTTTAGTTTCTACCAAATAATATTTGCCTAAATACATTTGATTTATGTTTTTTTGTTCTTCCGTATCTAAAGGAGTTTCTGCCTTTCCTTCTTTAGTAGTTAAAGTATAAACTAAATCTCCTTTTTTATGTTTTACATCTCCATTCACCACTACATCTTCTCTTGCAAATATTTTAAATTCTGCAGGTTCTGTTATTACCTCTGTTTCAAAAACGGGTCTAAAGGCTTCTTTATCTAAAAGAGTTTTATATTTTTCAAAAGATTTTAAAACTTTTCCTCTTTTTTCAATATGAACTTGTCCTTTTTGTGCTATATTTGACTGTCCTATACTAACATTAATAACTCTTGGAATATATATTGAATTTCCCTCATTATCTAAAAATTCCATATTCCTATTTCCATCTACATCTTGATTTAAATACTCTGTTTCTTTTATTTCAAAATATCCCGGTCTTGTAGCTAGACTATAACCTTTTGGAGCTTCAACTTCTAATAAAAGATATTTCCCATAAGTTATTGTTTCAGGAATTGTTACCTCGCCTTTATTATTTGTTGTAAAAACACTTGACACTTTTTTATCATACATCGGATTTTGTTGATAAGATAAATATCTTCCGTCATTTTCAGTTACAAGTTTTCCGTCGTAAAAAATTTCCCAATCTTGTTTTTCTTTATTCCAAGTAGCTGAAATTTTTTCTTTTTCTATATTTTTATAATTATTAAATGAAAAAATCTTATATTTCGCAGGTTCTGTTACAAGCTTTCCTGTTTCTTCATCAAATTTTCTTATTCTTAAAATTTGCTTTAAGATATGGTTTGTATGATTCTTAACTCCACCTTCTTTATCTATTCCGTAAAAAACAGTTGTCGCTCTTTCTTTTTGTGCAAATTTATCATTCGTATCTATTTTAAAGTTCGCTGTTAAAGGTATATACCCTTCAGGTGTATTAAGCTCTCTTATTTCATAAAGTCCATAAGGTAGTGCATATTGCTTTGTATTATTTTCTATAACCTTGCCATCTACAAAAACTATAGAACTAGCTATATTACTTCCCGCTATTCCGTTTACTATACTTTCTTTACTTGTTTTTACTACCATATACAAAGGCTCTTCATTTAATTTGTTGCTTTGTGTATAATTTTTTGTAATATTATTTACAGTTGTTGTTCCATCTAAATTTTCTCTTTCAAAAAATTTATCTGGTAAATTAAAAGATTTTTCTATATTTTGCAATTTAGATTTTAAATAAATTCCAAAATATATATCATTCTTGGATTTTTTTATTTGTTCATCAAGCTGTCTATCATTTGAAACTAATCCTTCTAAAATCTTATGAAGTTCAAAATGTCCTTTTGCTATTGAATTTTCATACTCTCTATCAAGTTCAGGATTTTCTTTATTTGTATTAAATAAATTTTTAGGACCTGTATACTTGTTATTTATATTTATGATATGCCCTTTATCTTCATAATCTCTAAAGTAATATCCTTCAGGTAATACAACTTCTTGAACTACATATTTCCCAAGTTCAAGTTCTCCACTCGTTGCTGTTCCATCTACTCCTATTTGTATACTTTCAACCAAACTTCCTTTAGGATAAACTACTTTATGCGGTGCTGAAGGTAATTTAATATCTTCTGCCGCTCTAATTTCAAAAATTGCTCCTACAAATTGTCCATCTCCTTGTGGTTCATAAATTAAAGGACTATTTCCATTTTTATGATTTATATGTGGGTCTTTGTCTTTACCGTTAACTGTTTTTTCAAAATCATATTTAACATCATTATCAGTTTTTATTATCTTGATTCTTCCCTTTTGTCTTTCGTTTTCAACTTCAACAATGTCGCCACCTTTTGCGTCTATTTTGTCTTTTTCTCCATTTTTAACAAAATCTTCTCCACCCCAATAGCCATAAGGAATTCCATTTTCAAAAACTTTATACTTTGCTTCTGTATCAGGTAATTTAAAAATTATTTCCCCTTTTTTATCAGTTGACTTTTCTTCTATAACATCTCCTTTATGGTATTTAACTTCCATTTCACCATCTTGATTTAGTACTCTAACATCACTATCTGCTATAAGTTGAAATTTTGCTCCTTCAATAACTTCTCCATCTTCAGTGTCTGTCTTTTTGATTTTTATCTCGTCCCCATCTCCTGCACTTTCTTTGTTTCCAAAAAGTATTTTGAATTTAGGATTTTTAGGACAGCCTCCTTGAATTAAATCTTGATATTGTTGAGATTTATAAAAGACCATTTTTCCCATAGAATTCATTTTTTCTTCATCTTCTTTAGTAAGATTTGACATTTCAAGATAATTTTCAGCATCCGGATTAAAAGTATCATCTGCTGTTACTTTTATCATCATATTTCTTGACCTAGTTCTTTCATCAGAAGAAGCAAATGCAGGGTCATCTACCCACTCGAAAGTTAGTCCCGGTGCATTTGTCGTATCATAAAAGTTTTTTTCTAAATTTTCTCCCTTAATATATATTGTTTCTCCTTTAGAAATTTTAAAAGTTTTATTGGCATATTTGGGTTTTTTAGTCCAGTTATTTACTCTGTACATTCTGTAATTAAAGTGATATTCTATTGTTTCATCTGATAAAAATACACTAGGGTCAAAGCTCTTTCCCATAGCATCCCAAACCATCATCTGAGCAATAGTCCAGTCCAAACCGTCAGGAGTTTCTCCTGCTAATTTGTACTTATCCCAACTGACATACTTTGCAACAGCCGCCTTTTGATAAGGAGGTGATAATTCTTCTTTATTATAATATTCAACCATATATGTTGAACTTCTATCTCCTCCACCTTCTAAAGCAACTCCCGGTTCTACACAAAAACAAGGCTCTAATGCTTTTTCTTCTTTATTTACTGTTGCAAAAAGAGTTTGTATCTGATTGCCCGGCCAATATGGAAGTCCTACAACCCCATATTTTCTTGCACGAGGAGAACCCGGTAGTGGCCCGAAACTTATTTTTACATTTTTTACAACTTCAGCCGCTTTAACTTCTCTACTTTGCAAAACAGGACTTAAAGCTATTAAACCCGCTAAAGTTAAAGACATTACTTTTTTAAACTTTTCTTTAAAATTCATTTTTTAAAATCCTTTCTTTTTTTAATTTTTTATATAAAAAATGAGAAGTCTTTTTAACTTCTCATAATTTAATAAAATGATTGATATTTAGTTTTTATTTTATCATACTTTCATCAAAGCTTTCTCTATCTCCTACATTATGAAGCCACTCAAATTTATTCCATTTCTTATGGCTTTCTAAAGCAGCTTTTAGTTCTGATAAAGAAAACTTATAAAACCAATGCCAATGTCCACTATTATATTCTTCTACAAAATCTTCATATGGATTTCCTATTTGTGGAAATGGTGCATATACTAATCTTTTGTTTTCAATTTTATAAGTAGGAATACCAAACTCTTTAGGTGTTATTTCACTTCCATCACAAGTCCTAGATTGACTATCACAATCTATCCATTTACCTTCATCTTGAAGATATACAGTATTCCACTGATGTTGCCACAAATCTTCATTTACAATTTTAACTTTAAGTCCTGCATATTTTCCTAAAAGTTTAAACGCTCTTACATAACCTGAACAAGCCGCCCTTCCTTTACTAAATACTGCCCAAGCTGTATCTGCGTGTGTCTTTTTGTAAATTTCTGTACTTTGTCTATGGTCTTTTATAGTATTTGCAAAAATCCACTTTGTTATTTCTCTTGCTTTTTCTCTATCTGTCATATTTGGCTTGATAATTTCTTTTGCTATCTTTTTAGCAGCGTTATCTGTAAAATCTATTTGTTCTTGTGTTAGATTTCTTCCATAAAGGCTTATTATATCTTTTTGATTAACTACTTTATTGTCTATCCACTTTCCGTTTTCATCTACTCTATATCCATCAGGTGTTGTCGTATTTACAAGCATTGCTCCACTTGA
>NZ_KQ960136.1:0-15747 GCF_001553085.1 Parvimonas sp. KA00067
CCAGCCATTCTCTTTCATTTCTCCATTAGATAACAGATAGTACCAATTTTCTTTATAATCAACCCAATTTGATTTTACTCTTTTTTCATTTTGTATAAATATCCATTTACCATTATTTAACTTTTCCCAATTTCCTTCCGTATCAGCTCTCAATATATTAGAACTTAATAACGAAAATCCTAAAATTCCTAAAAGTAAAATTCTTTTTTTAGTTCTCATAACTACCTCCTAATAATTATTCAAAAATAATTATTCACTATGGTCAATTTTATCATATTTTTTATACAATATCAACAAATAGCTAAAAATAAGGATAAAAAATTACAAAATTATTACAAAAGTGTTACAAAATTATTAAAAATTTAATTTGTTTAAAACTAAAAACAATTTTCCAAATGAAAAAGGAGAGATAACTCTCTCCTTAAAAATCAAATTTAACTAATCAATTATTTTACTTCATAATCATAATGAATATCGCCATTTAGTAAGCATTGGTTATAATCCTTCATAATAGCTTTAGCTTCAAATGATAACCAAAGAATTGCAACTAAGTTTGGTAATACCATTAAAGTATTGAAAATATCTGCTAATGACCAAACGATAGCAACTTCTCCAAGAGAACCGGCTACGATACAGATAAGAACTATAACTCTGTATGGCCATAATCCAGCTTTACCAAATAAGTATTTGATATTTGATTCTCCGAAATAGTACCAACCAACGATTGTTGTAAATGCAAAGAATGATAAACAAACAGCTAAGAAAATAGCTCCACCTGATCCAAATGCAGTTCTAAATGCTTGTTGAGTTAATTGAGCTCCGGCTAAGAATTTTCCATCTGCTCCCTTTACATTGTAAGCACCTGTTACTAAAATAGAAAGTGCTGTTGCAGAACATACTAAAACTGTATCAATGAATACACCGATAATAGCTGTTAAACCTTGTTCAGCAGGGTGTTTTACGTTAGCAACCGCATGAGCATGTGGTGTAGAACCCATACCAGCTTCGTTAGAGAATAATCCTCTTGCAACCCCTTTTTGAACAGCCGCTTTAACTGCTGCCCCAGCGATACCACCTGCTACTGCTGTACCACTAAATGCACTCTTGAAAATCCATGCGAAAGTTGGTCCAATTTTGTTAGCAAACATAATTAAAATAACAATACTTCCTAAGATATAAACAGCTGCCATTACCGGAACTACTAATTCAGCAAATTTTGCAATTCTGTCGATACCACCGATGAAGATTAAAGCTGCTAAAATAGCAATAACAACACCAATAATAGCTGGGTTAATTCCTTCAAGTCCTTGAACACCTTTAATACCTGATGCTATTGAGTTTGATTGAACGGCATTTCCCATAAATCCTAAAGCTAATACGATTGCAATAGCGAAGAATCCGGCTAAACATTTCGCGAATGCTCCAGTATTTTTCATACCTTTTGATATGTAATATGCAGGTCCTCCTACGAATTCTCCATCAATTTTAGATCTATATTTTTGAGCTAAAACTGCTTCTACGAAGATTGTTCCCATTCCAAAGAATGCTGATAACCACATCCAGAAAATTGCTCCAGGTCCCCCTGCAGTAATAGCAGTTGCAACCCCTGCAACGTTACCAGTACCAACTTGAGCAGCTACTGCTGTTGCTAGTGCTTGGAATGAAGACATTGAACCTTCTTCTTTAGGTCCTTCTTTTTTCTTGAAAAGTCCACCAAAAACTAGTTTGAAAGCCTTTCCCATTTTTGTAATTTGAGGGAAACCTAAAATAAATGAAAGGAATAATCCCGCAAATAACAATCCATACATTAATATATTACCAGCAATAAAATCGTTTATTTTGTTGATAGTATCAACAAGTGCTGAATCGCTAAGTAATACAAAACTTGATAATAAGTTCATATAATACCTCCTATAAAATTTATTAACTGTATTATACTATTAATTTATAAATAAGTCAATACATTTTTGGGAAAACTTTTGTTTTTTTATTATCATTTAAAAAAACCTCCAAAAAAATATCTATAAATATGTTATAATAAATACAGTTTTATGGTTATTGTATAAAAGTGTATATATTTCATCATATTTATCATTTAAAGATTATCTAAAGTGAAAATATGTTATTATTTCATATTTTTACAAAAAGTAAAAAGGTATATAACTAAATATTTCAAGTTATATACCTTTTCCTAATTAAATCTAAAAAATATTTCTATCTAACTTTATCAATATATTTTCCGTATCCTTCTTTTTCCATATCGGCTAATGGAATAAATCTCAAAGATGCTCCATTTATACAATATCTTTTTCCACCTTTATCTTTTGGACCGTCATCAAATATATGTCCTAAATGTGAATCTCCACCTTTACTTCTAACTTCTGTTCTTTTCATCCCATGACTTTCATCATTTTTATAATTTATATTTTCGTCAATCGGTTTTGTAAAACTCGGCCAACCACAACCTGCATCATATTTATCCTTTGAAGAGAAAAGTGGTTCTCCTGTAACTATATCTACATAAATTCCCGGCTCATCAAATTTGTCATATTCGCTTGAGAAAGGTCTTTCAGTTGCGGAATTTTGAGTAACTCTGTATTGTAAATCTGTTAGTTTACTTTTCAATTCTTCATCACTTGGTTTTTTATATTTTCCGTCTATTCTTTTAAGTGGTTTATCTGCAAGCCCTAAATCAATATGACAATATCCACCGGGATTTTTCTTTAAATAATCTTGATGATATTCTTCTGCTACAACAAAGTTTTTAAGCTTTTCAACTTCAACAGTTATCGGTTTATCGAAATTTTTTCTTTGCCCATCAATAAATTTTTCAACAATAGCTTTGTCATTCTCATCAACAAAATATATACCGGTTCTATATTGCCTACCTGCATCATTACCTTGTCTATTCACACTTGTAGGTTCAATTATTCTGAAATAATGTTGTAAAATTTCTTCAAGAGAAATTTTATCTTTATCATAAACTATATGAACTGTTTCTGCGTGGTCAGTATGTTTAATTCTTTCATAGCTTGTTTCTGAGCCACTTCCATTTGCATAACCAACAATAGTATCTGCTATTCCTTCAATTTTTGAAAAGTATCCTTCAACACCCCAAAAACATCCACCGGCAAGATAAATTTCACCTTTGTTTTTGATTAAACTAACATCAATTTTTGGTTTTTCCATAGTTTTCTCTCCTTTTTTTGCTTTTATTTTATATGTTGCTATAAGTCCTATTATAAAAACACATAAGACAAAAGGTATTAAATATTTTTTCATAAAATCATCCCCTTTCTGATTTTATGAAAATATACCCAGTAAAAAATAATTATAATCAAATTTAATTATTTTTTATTTCAAAAAAGGAAGTTGTTTCCAACTTCCTAAAAATTATTCTGAAATTATTTTTACACTTGCACTAACTCCAAGTCTTTCAGCTCCAAGTTCAATCATTCTTAAAGCTGTTGCCTTATCTCTAATTCCACCACTTGCTTTTACTTTTGCATTTTCTCCAACTGTTTTTTTCATAAGTTCAACAACATGTTCATTGGCACCTTCAGTACTAAATCCTGTTGAAGTCTTTACATATTCAGCTCCGGCTTTAACACAAAGTTCAGAAGCTTTTACAATTTCTTCATCAGTTAAAAGACAAGTTTCTAAAATTACTTTTAAAAGTGCCTTTGCTCTTGTAACGTCAACAAGTGCCTTTATATCGTTATATACAAAGTCTAAATCTCCTGATTTTAACGCTCCGACATTGATTACCATATCAATTTCAGTTGCACCGTTTTTAATTGCATTTTCAGTTTCAAAAACTTTACTTTCTGTTGTCATTGCTCCTAAAGGAAAACCTACAACAGTACAAACTTTTGTATTTGAGCCTTTTAAATTTTCAGCACATCTCTTTACATGACAGCCATTAACGCAAACAGAAAAGAAGTCGTATTTTTTAGCCTCATCACAAAGTTTGTCTATCATTTCATAAGTAGTATCTGCTTTTAAAGCAGTGTGATCCATATATCTATTTAATTCCATTATGCTATCTCCAATGCTAATTTCATCATAGTTGTAAAACTTTTTTGTCTTTCTTCAGCAGTAGTTTTTTCTTCAAAAATAAATGAATCTGAAACAGTTAAAATCGTAATTGCATTAACTCCTGCATAATTAGCATTGCAATAAAGAGCATAACTTTCCATATCTACTGCAAGAACTCCCATTTTTGCCCATTTTTTCCAATCATCAGGTGATGCATTGTAAAAAATGTCTGAACAGAATACATTTCCTACATTAATGTCAATATTTTGTTCCTTAGATGCTTCATAAGTTTTTCTTAAAAGCTCCCAAGAACAGTTCGCTGAATAAGTTCCGTCTAATTTATATTGATGAGCAAAATTTGAGTCAGTTGATGCAGCCATTGCAACAACAACATCATATAATTTTAACTTATCGCTATAAGCTCCACAAGAACCGATTCTAATTAAATTTTTAACTCCATAGAAATGGATTAATTCATAAGAATAGATACCGATTGACGGTGCTCCCATTCCGCTTCCCATAACAGAAACTCTTTTTCCGTTATATGTTCCTGTATATCCTAACATTCCTCTTACATCATTGAAAAGAGTAACATCTTCTAAAAAATTTTCTGCAATAAACTTCGCTCTTAAAGGGTCTCCCGGCATTAAGACAGTTTCTGCGATTTCTCCTTCTATTGCTCTATTATGTGGTGTCATAAAAAAACCTCCTAAAATTTCATATTCGACTATAATCTTAACATAAAAATGTCAATTTTTCAAGAATTATAGCCTTAATTCTACATATCACAAGCATTTAACTCCAATAACAACTCATGAACAGTCTTTTTGAAAACGGGATGAACTTTTTCAGGACTAATTTCGTCCATTGGTTCTAAAACAAAAGACCTCTTTTGTATTTCGATATGTGGAACTTTTAAATCCTCTTCATCTATTATCAAATCTTCATAGAATAAAATATCTAAATCTATAATTCTAGGACCCCATCTAATCAATCTAACTCTACCCATTTCAAGCTCTATTGCCAAAAGTGTTTTTAAAAGCTCTCTAGGGCTAAGCTCAGTTTCAGCTATACAAACAGCATTTACAAAATTATCTTGCTCCGTATAACCGTAAGGCTCAGTTTCAATATATGTTGAAATTTTTTCAACCTTAACTCCATTTTTATTCATATTTTCAACAGCCTCATCAAGATTTTTACGACCATCTCCCATATTACTTCCTAAAGCAATCCAAACTTTACTCATCAAAACCTCCTATTTTTTATATGCACCAAAATTAATATCTTCACTCTTATCAGCCATTCTAATCGAATCACCAATCAACATTGCAGAAAAATGCTTATTAAAATCGTGAACTCTTAAAATATTCACTCCCTTAAAAGATGCAATAGCACTCAAATAAGCAGATGCTAAGTCAACATTAAACAATCCTTCTTCAGTTTTTATATCCGATTCAATATTATTTTCAGCTAAAATATTTACAACAAATCTCTTTCTTGAAACACCTAAAAATGATAAATATCCCATGTCATGAATTCTGTCTATTCCTTTAATCAATTCAAGATTTTCTCTTTTTGTAAGAGCAAAACCAATACCAGGGTCTAAACAGATTCTTTCCTTTTCAACACCTTTTTCAAGTGCAATCTTCAAAGTTTTATTAAAACTCTCTTCCATCATATCTAAAATATTTAAACTTTGTAAATATTCCAAGTCTTTGTCAGTCATAAAAGCATTCTTTCCAAACTTTGGAAAAATTTTAGAGCCGTCATGTTCAGGTCTTATGATAACAGGATTGAACATCATAACATAACCAACATTTGAATTTGCAATTACATCAACCATTTTTTCATCGCCAAGTAAACCCGTAATGTCATTTATAATATCAGCTCCAGCATCTATAACTGCCTTTGCAACTTCAGACTTCCAAGTATCAACTGAAATAATAACGTCCATTTCAGACTTTATAGCCTTTATAACCGGAACAATTCTTTCAATTTCCTCCTCTACGGAAATCAATTTACTTCCCGGTCTAGTTGATTCTCCACCTATATCCAAAATGTCCGCTCCACCACGAACAAGTTCCTTCGCTCTCTTAACAGCCATTTCAACATCAAAATATTTTCCACCGTCAGAAAAAGAATCCGGTGTAACATTTAAAATAGCACAAAGCTTCGTTCTATCTCCATTTTTAATTGACTTATCTCTAAACTTAAATTCTATATTTGCCATAAAGCACCCCCATATAAAACAATTTCCTTTTCTATTATAATAAATATGAAATAAAATATCAAGAAAAAAAGGCGAGAAAAAATCTCGCCTTTGATTAAATTTTGTATTAAATTTACTAAACTCTTTCTACAAATAATTTACCAACTTCTCCATTAAAGTCAACTTCTTCTGTATCTAAGTTCTCTACGAAGTTTAGTTCAACCCCCAATGTTTCTTTCATTATAAATTCTTTATAATTTTCAATTGCTTTTTTAAGTCTGTCTGTGCAAGTGTATTTTATTTTAATTTCATCAAGCACGTCGAAGTCGTTTGACTTTCTCATTTGTTGTACTTTTGAAACTATTTCTCTTGCAAAGCCTTCGTCAAGTAATTCATCAGTTAAAGTCGTATCTAAGATTACAAATAGATTATTTTCCATTGTAACGTCAAATCCCTCTTTTGCACTAACTTTTACATCGACATATTCTTTTAAGATTTCAGTTTCTTCTCCATTTAATTCTACTGAAACTGCGCCTTTTTCAAGTTTTTCTAAAAATTCTTTTGGATTTGTTTCATTTAAGAAATTACCAAATGCTTTTATTTTTGCACCAAGAATTTTTCCACAAACTTTGAAATCAGGTTTTAACATATAGTTCATAAATTCGGATAAATCTTTTTCGAATACAACTTTTTTAACATTAAGTTCTTCCATAATCAATTCTGTTAAGTCGCCAATTTTTTCTTCTAAAGCATAATCAACAACAATTTCAGAAAGTGGTTGTCTAACCTTTATCTTAACTTTTTCACGACTTGCACGTCCAATTGTTACAAGATTTCTAACGATATCCATTTTTTCTTCTAATTTTTCATCGATTAGTTTTTCGTTATATTCAGGAATGAAATCTAAGTGAACGCTCTTTTTGTCAGTTAGATTACAATACATTTCTTCTGCGATAAATGGAGTTATCGGAGCGATAATTTTTGAAATTCCAAGTAAAATTTCATAAGTTGTATTGTAAACAGCCTTTTTATCATCATCAACTTCTGTTTTCCAGAATCTTCTTCTATTTCTTCTGATATACCAGTTTGAAAGGTCCTCGATTACAAAGTCGGAGATTGCACGAACAACTTTTGTAACTTCAAACTTATCCATATTTTCATTATACATTTTTAAAAGATTGTTGAAACGAGATAATATCCATCTATCAATTTCAGGTCTTTTATCATATTCAACAAAAAATTCTCTTGGGTCAATGTCGTCAGTTCCGGAATAAAGTTGGAAAAAGTTGTAAGTATTCTTAAATGACCTAAAGAATTTACTTTCAATTTCTCTAAGTCCCTCAACGTCAAACTTTGTTGGTACCCAAGGTGGTGAAACATAAAGTGAATAGAATCTTACTGCATCGGCACCGAATTTGTCAAACAATTCAATCGGGTCGATAGTATTTCCACGAGATTTACTCATCTTTTTGCCGTCTTTATCTAAAATTAAATCATTTACCAAAACATTCTTATAAGGAGATTTTCCTGTTATAAGTGTTGAAATAGCAAGTAATGAATAGAACCAACCACGAGTTTGGTCTATTCCCTCGCTGATGAAATCTGCAGGGAATAATTCATCAAAGTTTTCCTTGTTTTCAAATGGATAATGATGTTGTGCAAATGGCATTGCTCCGGAGTCAAACCAAACGTCGATAACATCTTTTTCTCTTGTCATTGTGCCACCACATTTTTCACATTTTAAATGAACATTATCTACATAAGGTCTATGAAGTTCAATATTTTCGTCAATATCTTCAATACTTCTTTGGGCTAATTCTTTTCTTGAACCGACACTTGTACAATGTCCACAATCACATTTCCAAACATTGAAAGGTGTTCCCCAATATCTTGAACGACTAATTGCCCAGTCATTTAAGTTTTCAAGCCAGTTTCCAAATCTCTTTTCCCCAACAAAATCAGGATAGAAATTAACAGCCTTTGCATTTTCAATTAGTTTTTCTTTAAATTTAGTTACTTCGATGTACCAAGACGGTTTTGAATAGTAAATTAAAGGAGTATGGCATCTCCAACAATGTGGATAATTATGTTCTACTTTTTGTTTTTTAAGCGCCTTATTATTTTCAAAAAGATATGTGATAATATCTGCATCACATTCCATAACAGGTCTGCCCTCATATCTTGTAGTGCTAAACTTACCTTCTTCATTAACCGGATTGATTAATGGAAGATTATATCTTCTTCCTGTTTGATAGTCATCTTCCCCAAAAGCAGGAGCAGAGTGAACGATACCCGTACCGTCATCAACAGTTACATAGTCGGCAAGTGTTACAAAGAACGCCTTTTGTTTTACTTCAATTTCAGGAATAAGTTGTTCATATTCCCAATATTCCATATCTTTTCCTAAGAATTTTTCTACAACTTCATAATCTTCACCTAAAACTTTAGTTGCTAAATTTTCAGCTAAATAGAAAAACTCATCTTTATATTTTACCTTAACATAAGTTACATTCGGATTGACAGTTAAAGCCACATTTGAAGGAAGAGTCCAAGGAGTTGTTGTCCAAGCGATGAAATAAGCATCTTCATCTTTCTTCTTAAATTTAGCATAAACCGTTGTAGTTTTAATCATTTCATAACCTTGAGCAACTTCGTGAGATGCAAGACCCGTTCCACAACGTGGACAATATGGTAAAATCTTCGCTCCCTCATACATTAAACCTTTTTTAAAAATTTCATCTAAAAGATGCCAAACAGATTCAACATAATTGTTATCAAGAGTTATATAAGGGTTGTTCATATCTGCTAAGAAAGCCATTCTTTCAGACATTTCTCTCCACTTACTTTCATAAACAAATACAGACTCTCTACATTCCTTACAGAATTTTTCTACACCATAATCTTCTATTTCTTTCTTACTTGAAAGCCCTAATTTTTTTTCAACTTCAATTTCAACAGGAAGACCATGAGTATCCCAACCGGCTTTTCTCTTAACCTTAAAGCCCTTCATTGTTTTATATCTACAAGTCATATCCTTTAAAGTACGGCTTATAACATGATGAATACCGGGTTTACCATTTGCAGTTGGTGGACCATCAAAAAATATGTAATTCTTTCCACCTTCTCTAGCATTCACAGACTCATGCAACAAATCTATTTTTTCCCAATATTCTGACGTTTTCATTTCTCTATCCTTAACGGATTCTTTTGAAAGCTCTCTAAACTTTGCCATATATACCTCCATTTTTATTAGTTTTTATAAATTCAACAAAAAAGTCCCTAAGAAAAAATCTTAGGGACGAAATATCCGTGTTACCACCCAAATTATTTAAAATCAAAAATTTTAAATCACTCATTAATCTTTAACGGAATTACCCAAAAACTCCAAGTTGATACGAATATGTTTCATAAAGCAGTTTTCACCAAACACTGCCTCTCTAAATTAATTCACAAATTCCGTCCTCTTCAACGTTTAATCTCAAAATATGTGCTATATTATACTACAAAAAAGCAAAAAAGTCAAATACTTTACATTATGGAATGAAGTATTTCATACATCATCTCGACCATTTATTTTTTCCGTCATTTCGGCTGAAATGAATGAAGTGAGTGAAATGAATCTAGCCCTAACTTGTTTGCTTGCAAACATAGTAGGTCTGACGCAAAGATTGTCTAAATCTTCGATTTGGGTACAATCGACTGTGTAAATCTTCATATATGGTACTATCCTTAACTTTAGCCACAAAACAATACAACAATTTATCGATATTTTCCATTTTAAAATTTAACAACTATTAATTTATTTAATACTAAATTTATCATAAAAATAAATTCTTCTAAAAACAAACAACTAAATGTTTGTAAATATATTTTTTAGGGTATTAAAATAAATAGATTTTATACATAATATTGGAGGTAGAAATGAATATTTATGAATTTAAAGTAAATGACATTGACGGAAATGAAGTTTCAATGGAAAAATTCAAAAACAAAGTTTTACTTATAGTAAATACAGCCAGCGGTTGTGGTTTCACTCCTCAACTTGAAGGACTACAAAAATTATATGATGATTACAAAGATAAAGATTTTGTCGTTTTAGGTTTTCCTTGTAATCAATTTAAAAACCAAGACCCCGGAACAAACGAGGAAATTAAAACTTTTTGTAGTTTAAACTTTGGAGTAACTTTCCCAATGTTTGAAAAAATAGAAGTAAACGGAAAAGACGCTCACCCATTATATCAATTTCTAAAATCTAAAAAATCAGGAATTTTAGGAAATAAAATAAAATGGAATTTCACAAAATTTCTTATAGATAAAAATGGAAATGTCGTTTCAAGATTTGCTCCTACAACAGAGCCAAAAGATATTGAGAAACATATAGTTGAACTTTTAAAATAATTTAAAGAAAGCAAAAATGCATTGTCGAATGACAATGCATTTTTAAATTTCTTTTCTATTTAGTACAAATATAGATGTAAAAATCATCAAAATTGTAAGTAATATTGTAGTTAAAATCGAATATCTATAATCTGAAAATGATATACTTCCCTTAATTAAATTAATATTATCTGAAAATAGAAACATTGGTAAAAACTTAGCTATTTTATCATACATTCCAATTAAAAATTGTAATGCAATAGTTATAACTAAAGTTGATAAAGCACCTACAGTATTTCTAAACACAAAACCTGCAAAACATTCTAATATTATTAAAAATATTCCGAATATCCAAATTGGAATTGATGCTTTTATTGCAAGTAATATCTCAACATTTTCTTTAAATATATAATTTGTATATAAATTAAAGATTAAACAGTAAATGATAAAAGATACTGTCCACAGTATAGATGCAAAAAACATTTTAGAAATTACAATCTGAAATCTAGGTAATCCCTTTGCAACTAAATTTACTAATGTTTTTTTAGAAAACTCATTTACAATATAGTTACTGAAAATTATAGCTATAAATATAAAGCCAAGTTGAGTTACATTTTTAAAAAACTGCGCCCATGAATCTATAAAAGTAGGCTCTTGAAGTCCTTTAGCTAGTTCTTCTCCCAAAAATGATTTTAAAATTTCAGGAGAAATTTTCGCTGTAACAGGACCTAGAATTCCAAGAAAGAGAAATATAAAAAACATTATAAATAATTTTTTATTTCTAATACTTTCGAGATATTCTTTCTTTAACAATGCTATAAATACTTTCATTTTATCACCTCTATAAATAAATCTTCTAATGAAGGTTTAATTATATTATAGCTACCAATAAGCAAATCATTATCCAAAACAGTTTTAAATATTCTATTTTCAATATATTTCAAGTTTTCAAAAGAAGAAAATATTGCAGAGCAATCATTTAATTCAACTTTAATATTATTAGTTTCAAATTTATTTAAAAATAAATCCCTATCTTCAATATTAAAAAATTCTACTGAAATTTTATCTTTTAATCCCATATTTTTGATGTCAGATATATTTCCATTTAAACAATTAACCCCATCATGCAATATCAAAAACTCATCACAAACTCTTTCAACATCTTGTAGGATATGAGTTGAGAATAAGACTGTTGTATGCTCCTTAATCTTTAATAGTATATCCAAAATTTCTTTTCTACCGATTGGATCTAAAGCAGAAGTCGGCTCATCGCAGATTAGTAATTTAGGTCTATTAAACAAAGCCTGAGCAATTCCAAGACGTTGCTTCATTCCTCTGGAAAATTTTCCTATTCTCTTATTTTCATCTTTGAGTCCGACTAAATGTAACATTTCTTCTGTTCTTTCTTTAATTTCTGATTTTGATAATCCAGTAATTTCTCCACATAAATTAAGGTATTCTTTTGAAGTCATATAATCATAGAATTTTGGAACATCAGGCAAATATCCAATAAATCTATTAGTTTTAGTATTTCCAAAACGAACTTTTTCATCAAAAACTAAAATATCTCCAAAATCAGCTTTTAAAAAACCTAAAATGATTTTCATAGTAGTTGTCTTTCCAGCACCATTTTTTCCTAGAAATCCAAAAATCTGCTTTTCTTTTATACTAAAAGATAAATCTTTGATTACATCATTTCCATTAAAAGTTTTTCTTAGATTATTTACAGTTAAAATATTCATTATTCTTCACTTCCAAATACAAAATATGAAATAGGTCCAATAGTTTGAACAAGAATTATCACACAAATCCATATCAATCTATTTCCACATCTGTAATTTTGATGTTTTAAACAATGTCTTAATGCAACTACTAATAATGTTACATTTATAATAATAATTGGCAATAAAATTAAAAAATGTTCTCTTAAAAAGTCCATAATCTCCTCCTATTTATCCACAAATTTTTTCAATTCTTCAAAAAGTTTTTCTGTTTCTTCGATTGTTCTTTTATTTATATAAATTGTCTTTTTATTTTTTCTGGTTATTTTTATTATTTTATCAACTTTGTTAAATCTGTAAAGTCTTATATTTCCCTCTCCCTCTACACTAAAATTCCCGTAAGATTTTTGACTTGTAGCAGTTCCGTTCATCCTAATAGCTCTTTTATTAGGAAATTTATCAAGCAATTCTATATTATCTATATCACCTGACTTTATATTTTCTTTATAAAGCATTGTTGAAATCTTAACAGTGTCTGAAATCTCAACTTTCCAGTCTTTTTCAAAAATTAGTGCTAGCCCGAATATAATTACAAATGCGAGAAGCATATTTGTAATTGCAAATAATATTTTCCCTTTTTTATTTCCTCGATTAATAACTGTACTACTACTATTCATTGGATCAGAAACTAAAATCCTTGGATCATTAGGATTTTTATAACCAAAAATATCATAGTATTCGTCTTGATCCTCAATAAATTTATCATCTTCAATATTACTGCTTATTTCTATATCAATTTTATTAACAGTAGATATAATATAAAAGATAAAAAATGTAATCAGTATTATACTTGCTACAAAAGGAAGAAAAGAGTATTTATCCATTTTTTGTAAAAATACTAAACCTAAAAACAAAACAGCATACAAATTAGAAATTGTAAAAACTTTATTTTGAAGTTTTATAATTTTAATTTTATTTATATATAAATTCTTTTCTTTGTTATCACTTATAACTGATATTTTAGACCTTCTCCAGAAAAGTCCCATAAATATCATTGCTATTAAAGTTGTTGACAAGCAAATAAACAAAATTAACTCCATATCAGAAAAAGTTCCAAAAATAGAAAATCCCCCAATAAAAACCACCAAAGGAATTAACCAAAGGAAAATTGGAAGTTTCTGTTTATCTATTTCTTTTGAAACTGTAAAATCCACATATTTTCTCGTAAAACTTGCAAAGTTCTTTTCCTTTTTTAGCTTTCTCATTTGTTTTATATATTTATTTGACAAAAATCCTAGAGAAATTAAATAAGCAAATATAATTCCGATAAAAAATAGAATTTCTATATCAGTTTTAGTAAGTAGTGGTAAAAATGAAATTATAAAAAACACTAAATGAAGCAATTTAAAACTCTTTAAACCTTTTTTACTAATTTCTTGCACTTCCTTACTATCTACCTCATTTATAGGAATTGTAGTAAGTAAAATTTTCCCATTATTATAAGAAAACCCCTTCTTTTGTGAAAAATAACTTATCACAAAAATCATCCACAGACATCCATTCAAAATCAAATCGTAAATCATATTAAAAACTCCTTTCTATAAGTTCAAGCAAGAACTCTTTTCCAAGATTTCTCATTTTAACCTCATTAATTAAATTTTGTAAATTATCTTTAATATTTTCAACATTTTTTTCATCACATCTAACATAGACAATCGAGCCTACACGTCTATCAATCTCAATAATATTTTCACTTTTCAATATTCCATAAGCCTTATTTACAGTCATTGGATTGATGCCAAAATCTTTTGCAAGTTGCCTTACAGACGGTAACTCATCACCATTTTTCAAATTTCCCTCTGCAATTTCTTTTATAATTCCATTACAGATTTGAGTATAAATCGGAACTTCCGATAAAGTATCAATAAAAAACATTTTTTACCTCCTTGTATTATATATAATAATACAGTTAATACAAAAAGTCAATAGCTAATTAAAAATTTCCACAAAAAAACTGCTACAAAATGTAACAGTTTTTAAAAATTTTATTCTTCATTTAAAGCTAAATTTGCAATAATGTTTATAAATGAACAAATTCCAATCAACAACATAGCTCCCATAACACTTCCCCATATTGTATCTTGAATATCCACTATTGCATTTAACCCTGCAAGTCTTTGATGCATAAACAAATGTATCAAAATAGAAATAGAACACAAAGTCATACTAATTATAGGTATAATTTTTATTAAATTTCTATTTAGTTTATCTCTTAACAACATAGCAATTATAGGTAACAAAATCGCTATTACTCCAACTACTATACTAATTCCAGTTTCCATAATTTACCTCCTATTAAAGTTTTCAGTTTATTAACTGTTATAAGCATTTTATCATAAAATATATTTTTTTACAATGATATTAATTCTTGTATATTTTTAATTAGTAAAAAATTTTTACAATGCAAAACATCTAGTAACTAGCAAAAAAAACACAACCCGAACAAGTTGTGTTTCTTTTAACTATTTATTTCTTTTTTTATTTATAACAGTCATTGCTCCAAGTAATGCCAATGGTAATAAAGCACTTGCACCGGAAATTGAAGTCTTTGCTAATTTTGATTTTTTAACAACTTTCTTATCTTTAGTCGTTTTATCAGAATTAGATTTAACATTTTTTCCTTCATCTCTTGTATCATCTGTTACTTTAGGTGTCTTTTCATTAACAGTTTTTTCATCAGCCTTTTCATTATATACAACTGCATATACTGAGAAGTGTTCGGTTGTAAATGTAACTGTTTTTTCATTTTGTGTAAAGTTTTTGCTTGTAAGCTTTCCATTTTTATCAATATGATAAACATCTTTTACATCTTTTCCTTCATTTTTTTGAACAGTAACTTTATATATTCCATTTCCAAGTTCTACACGTTTTCCATTTTCTACAAAATAAATATCAAAAGCATCTGAATCAAAACCTTTTAAAGATTTTACTTTTTCAACTTTTAATTCAATTCCACTTCTTAAATTATCTGATTCTACCTTAACTGTCTTTTCTTTATTTTCTATAAATTTAATTTTTTCATAATTTCTCCTTAAATTTTAATTACAAAACAAATATATTTATTAAATTTCTCTTGCACACCAATTATATATGTTTACAATTTTTATCAATATTGAATACATTTACATAAAAAATTTTAATGAATAATGATTTTCTATAACTAAATCCTATTAAATAAAATAGAAATTTATAGAAAAAAAGAACAACTTTTCAGTTGTTCTATGGTTGCGGGAGCAGGATTTGAACCTACGACCTTCGGGTTATGAGCCCGACGAGCTACCAAACTGCTCCATCCCGCGATATAAAAATTTAATTGGTGCCGAGGACCGGAATCGAACCGGT
>NZ_KQ960137.1:0-90330 GCF_001553085.1 Parvimonas sp. KA00067
AATAACTACTCTTTTAAATTCTAAATCCATAAAGTTTATCTCCTTTAAATTTTTACTTTGAGTTTACCATTTTTTCAAAAATTTTTCAATATTTAAAGCAAGTTTTTAAATGCAACAAAAAAAGATTGAAATATCATTCCAATCTTTTTATAAAATATTTTAATCTCTATCTATTTCCATTTCACGTTCTATTTCATCTTTAATTTTTGAAGAAAATTCATTCTTACTATCTTCTATGTCTTTAACTATTTCTTTATAATTTTTAGCTAATTGTTTTGCTTCTTTGTATTCAGTTAAATACTCATTGTTATCGTATTCTATTCCATATTTATTTACAATATCAACATATTCTATTCCTAAAAGAGTATCTAAAATTGTAAATTCATCTTTCAGTTCAAATCTATCATTAGGATAAAACTTACTATCTGCATTTATATATTTTTTACCATTTTTAACTTCTATCTTTGGATTAAAAGCTTCAAAAAAAGCCTCATCTTTACTTGGTTTTTTAAAAACTTTTCCATTTTTATCAACTATAACTCCGGAATATTTGTTCCAACAATAATCCGGATACTTTATATTAACTTTATCCATGGGAAATACAATACTTCCATTATCGTTTGCTGAAAACACTTTATTTTTTAATTTTTCAACTCCAACATTAGAAGAACTTTTACAAGATGAAAAAATAAACAAAGTACACAAACAAAAACTTAAAATTTTAAAAAATTTTTTCATTATTATCTAACCTCCACATATAATTTTCTTTATTATATCACCTAGTAAAACTGAAATCAATAATAAATATTATAAAAAAGCGTTAAAAAAAGACAAATAAAACATTTGTCTAATTCATAATAATATTGTTATTTAAGTTTTCGATAAATTCATTTACATTTTCTCTTAAAATTTTATTTTCTTCCTTTTCAAATTCAAAGTCATCTTTTAAAATTTCATCAACATACTTTATAGCTAGTTTTAAAAGTTCATAATCTTTTTGGATATTTAAAATTTTAAATCTGGCTTCTCCTGATTGTCGATATCCTAGAATATCACCATATCCTCTAAGTAAAAAATCCTGCTCAGAAATGTAAAATCCGTCTGTTGATGAACACATAATTTCCATTCGTTTTTTCAAGTTTTCACTTCTTTTATTACTCACTAAGATACAAAAACTTTCATAACTTCCACGTCCGATTCTTCCTCTAAGTTGGTGTAATTGACTAAGTCCAAATCTTTCTGCATTATAAATTACCATTATATTTGCATTTGGAACATTTATACCAACCTCAATTACAGTTGTGGCTACCAAAACTTTTATCTTTCCGCTTTCAAAATTTTTCATAATTTCATCTTTATCCACAGGTTTCATTTTTCCATGAATAAATTCAATTTCTATATTTTGAAAGTATTTTTGTTTCAGTCTTTCATACAAGTTTATAACCGATTGCAATTCCATTGTATCACTTTCATCAACAAGTGGACAAACTATATATACTTGACGACCTTCTTCAATATGTTTTTTTATAAAATTAATATATCTTTGTTCATAACTTTCATTTACAAAGTAGGTGTTAATCTTTCCACGTCCACTTGGTAATTCATCTATTGTCGAGATATCCAAATCACAAAACATAACAAGTCCAACAGTTCTTGGAATAGGCGTTGCACTCATTACTAAAATATCAGGGTTTTGAGATTTTTTAGAAAGTAAAAGTCTTTGTTTAACTCCAAATCTATGTTGCTCATCTGTAATTACAAGTCCTAAATTATTGTAAATAACTTTTTCTTGAAATACTGCATGAGTTCCTATTACAATATCAACTTCCCCACTTTCAACTTTTTCATAAATTTTCTTTTTTTCACTTTCTTTCAAACTTCCGACAAGTAATTCAAATTTTATATTATATTTTTCAAAAAGTTCCTTAGCATTTTCAAAATGTTGCCTTGCTAAAATTTCAGTTGGAGCCATTAAAACTGATTGAAATCCATTTTTTACAACATTAAACATAGCAATGAATGATACTATTGTCTTCCCACAACCAACATCTCCTTGAATTAATCTATTCATCTGTTTATCACTTGACATATCTCTAAAAATATCATCTAAAACTTTATTTTGTGATTTTGTAAGTTTAAATTTTAATGAATTGATAAATTCAAAAGTTTCTTTTTTTATTGCAAAATTAATTGCATTGACTTTATTTCTTTTTAGTTTTTTCATAGCTAGTTGAAAATAAAAAATTTCATCAAAAGAAAGTCTTTTTTTAGCTTTTAAAAAACTTTGATTATCTTTTGGAAAATGTATATTCCTAATTGCATTATCATAACTTTCTAAATTTAATTCTTTTAAAATATTTTCAGGTAATTTTTCTTTAAAATAAGATTTACTTTTTAATAAATTTTTTATAATTTTTACAATATCTAAATTGGAAATACCCTTACAAAGATGATATTGTGGAATAACACTTCCAACAATATTAGCTTTATTTTGCATTGTCGGAGCTTGAATTTCTACATTTTTACCAAGTAATTTTGCTCTACCGTACATTTCATATACATTATTTATTTTTAAATTTTTCGAAATAAAATTATTATTAAAATAAACTATCGTACAATAATTCATTTCTTCATCCATCGCTAAAAACTTTGTAACTTTAATATTTCTCTTTTTTCTATTTTCCATTAAAGAAATAATTTTAAGTCGATATGAATAGTTTCCCTCTTCTGTAATCTCAGAAATCTTTTTAAATCTAGTCATATCAATATACGAATAAGGATAATATTCCAACAAATTATTTACATTAAAAATTCCAAGTTTATTTAAAAGAGCTAATTTTTTCTCTCCTATTCCCTTTATATCTTTTAATTGCATAACTTTCCTTACAAAAAAAGTCCTTACGGACTTTTTAAATTTTTATTTTTATTCAACTGAAATTAAATAATAGTACAATGGTTGTCCACCATAAACTAATTCAACTTCTATATCTTCATATTTTTCTTCAACAAGTTTTGCCAACTTTTCAGCATCTTTTTCTTTAACATCTTCTCCATAATAAATACTGATTATAGATGAATCTTCATCGATAAGCTCATCAACAAGTTTTTTGAAAGTATCTTCTATTTTCTTTTCAGAAATAGTAATCTTACCTTCATTTAATCCCATTAAATCATCTTTTTTAATCTTAACTCCATCAATTTCAGTATCTCTAAGAGCATAAGTTATTTGTCCAACTTTAACATTTGAAATTGCCTCAGTCATAACTTCCATATTTTCTTCAACAGATAAAGACTCATCAAAATTAAATAATGAACTAAATGCTTGTGGAATTTGTTTTGTCTTTATAACATGAAGTCTTTTTTCTGAAATTTTTGCAGCTTGCTCTGAAACAAGAATAATATTACTATTATTTGGGAAAACAAAAATATCATCTGCATTAATCTTTTCAACTGCTTTTAAAATATCTTCAGTTGACGGATTCATTGTTTGTCCACCTGTGATTATTTCATCAACTCCCATACTCTTGAAGATTTCATCAATACCTTCTCCTGTTGAAATTGAAATAAAACCATATTTTTTATTTTCTTTAACTTTTTCAGAACGTTTTGCCTCTGCAACTTCCTTGTCTGTATGGTGTAAATGATTATGTTGTCTTCTCATATTGTCAATTTTTAAATCATGTAATGGTCCAAACTCTAATGCCCATTCAATAGCTTGTCCAGGGTGATTTGTATGAACATGAACTTTTATAATATTGTCGCCCTTAACGACAATTAAAGAATCTCCAATACCTGAAAGCTTATCTCTTAAAATTCCATATTCTTCTGAATTACTTGTAACCATAAATTCAGTACAATATCCAAATTTAATGTCCTCATCTTGTTGCGCAGCTAAATGTTCAATTCTTGCAGGTTTATTAAATTCATAATTATTTTTTATTTCAACAATTTCATCTCCTAATGCACCTTCTAAAAGATACATTAAACCACGTCCACCTGCGTCCACTACTTCTGCTTCCTTTAAAATAGGTAAAATTTCTGGAGTTTTTTCCAAACTCCTAAAACCTTCTTTTAAAATTTCTTTACAGAATTCAATTTCATCATCAAAATTTGCATAATTAGCCTCAGCAAACTCTCCCATTTCTCTAATAACAGTAAGAATTGTTCCTTCAGTTGGTTTTATAACTGATTTATATGCAACTTTATAAGCATTTACAAAACAATTTTTTAATGTTTCAACATCAAGAGTAACACTTTCTTTACTTCCCAAGTGAAAACCTCTTAAAATTTGAGATAAAATTACACCTGAATTTCCTCTTGCCCCCATTAATGCACCGTCACTAATAGCCTTAGTAACATCTGCACAAGTATTAACTTTTGAATTTTCTAAATTTTTAATTGCTGATTTAATAGTCAAAGACATATTTGTACCTGTATCTCCATCTGGAACCGGAAATACATTTAGGCTATTAACTATCTCTTTATTTGTTTCAAGATAATTACGAGCTCTTACAAATGCCATTTGTAACTGTTCACTATTTATCATAAAAACTTCCTCCTAATTACCTTCTACTTTTATTCCTTGCACATTAACATTAACTGATTTAACTTTTAAACCAGTTAAGTTTTCAACATTGTATTTTACATTTTCTATTACATTCTCACAAACTGTTGAAATTTTAATTCCATATTGAACGACAATATGTAAATCTATAAAAATATTATTATCTTTAAGTGCAACATGAACACCTTTGCTAGAATTATCCCAACCTAAAAGTTGATAAATTCCATCTTTAGGAGAAACATTAGCCAATCCGCTAACACCATAACTTTCTCTTAATACATTAGCTACGATTGTTTTAACCACAACTGGATTAATAGAAACTTTACCTAATTCATTATTAAATTCCATAAAATACCTCCTAATTATATATAAATATATAAATTACTATATCAAATTTTAACAAAAAAATCAACTTTTTTTACAAATCTTTAATTGCAGACTTCCATTTCACTTTTAAAACAAAGAAAAAGAATATGAACGCTGCCATGCAATTTGAAAATAAATTTCCCCAAAAAATTGAATAAACTCCTAAATATTTTTCTGTAAAAATTATAAAAATATATCTAAGTAACCACACTCTCATTATTCCGGTTAATAATGGCATTTTTGTTCTTCCAAGTCCAATAAAAACTCCCTGTTCAACTGTAAATATACCAAAGCCTATTACCGAATACATATAAATTGTAAGCGCTTTATTTGTTATCTTAGTAATTTCAGAATTTTTTTGGAACATTTCAACAATATATGGATTTAAAGGTGTAAAAATAATTATAATTGAAAAAACTATAAGCAAAGATAGTAAAATTCCATAATAAAAAACTTTTTTAGCATTTTTTGTATTTCCATTACCAATATTCATACTAACCATAGTCGTAACAGTTGTTCCTATACTTGTTGGCAAAACAAAATAAATTGAATTTATATTTGACGCAATCGTTGAGGCGTTAAGGGCAATAGAACCATACTTAACAACTTCTTTATTTATTAAAAAGAATCCGATATAAACTAAAATATAGGATAAAATACTAGGAATTGCCAAAGCCATAGTCTTTTTAATAAATTCAAAATCAAACCTAAATCCTTTTAAAGAAAGCTTAAAATCCGATTTTTTTATAAATAAATCATAGTACATCCAAATACCTATTAAAAAGTAAGACATAAATGATGCAGATACTGCTCCAATAACTCCTAAATTCAAAATTGATAAAAATAATGTATTAAATATAATTTTTAAAATTAATAAAATTATCATTCTTAAAAAAGGTGCCTCAGGATGTCCTGTTCCATTTTTTATTGAATTAAAAATTGAAGCCATAAATAAAAATGGTAAAACAAAAGAATATAACCCAAGATATTGAAAAACATGAACCGAAAGATCACTACTTACACCTCTTGAAATTATATAAGATAAAATAACACATAAAGGAGATAACAATAACCCAATTACAAAAGATAAAACTAAAATTTGTACTGCACTATGTTTAGTTTTCTCTATATCTCCCTTTCCATAAAGTTGTCCTATAATCGCTGATGCTGCAACACTAAGTCCTTGTGAAAAAGCATTTAAAATACCAATTACCGATTGAGAAAATCCTATCGCTCCTGCAATTATATAACCGGAGTTATTATTTAAAAACAATCCGTCTGTAATTGGAATTAAAGCCTGAACAATTCCCATCATAAACATAGGTATTGTTAAAATAATCATTGTTTTTAAAACTTTTTCACTTAAAATCATATTACGTCGCTCTTGTGAGCTTTTATTTAAAAATTTTATATTCATATAATCACTCCGTTTTAATTATATACCCTTATAAAGAGTATTGCAACGAAAATATAAAAAAGCTGTTGAAAATTTTCAACAGCTTTAAAATTTTTAATTAGAATTATAATTCTATATCAAGTAAAGCACCGATTGAATTATCTAACTCTTGATTTTCAAATTTTGTTTCTTCTTCTTTTTCTTCTTCAACTTCTTCTTTTTCTTCTTCAACAGTTTCTACAACTGGTTTTTCAAGAAGTTCTTTGATTGATAAAGAAATTTTTTGGTTTTCTTCATCAATATTGATGATTTTAACTTCTACTTCTTCCCCAATATTTAAAACATCAGATGCTTTTTCAATATGATCATGAGAAATTTGAGAAATGTGAACTAAACCTTCAACATTTTCTTTTAATTTTACAAATGCACCAAAATCAACAAGATTGATTACAGTACCAGTAACAACATCACCAACTTTATTATTTTCTAAGAATAATTCGAATGGTTTCTTTGTTAATTGTTTTAAACCTAAAGAGATTCTATTTCTTTCTCTGTTAAGTTTTAAAATAGTAACTTCTACTTCATCACCTACTGATAAAATATCAGAAGGTTTTTTAATTCTATTCCAAGAAATATCTGAAACATGGATTAAGCCATCAACATCACCTAAGTTTACAAATGCACCAAAGTCAGTTAATTTTCTTACAGTTCCTTTTAACACATCGCCAACTTCTAATTTACTCCAAGCTAAATCTAATTTTTCATTTAATTCTTTTTCTTCAATTTCTCTTCTTGAAAGAACAACTTTTTTCTTTCTTTCATCAAGATTAATTATAGCACATTCCATTTTTGTACCAATATATGGTGTAAAATCTTTTACGAAGTTAGTTGTAATATGACTTGCTGGGATAAAAGCATTAATACCATCAACAGTAGCTAATAGGCCTCCTTTAACTTCTTTTACAACTTCAGCTTCTACTAACTCTTTATTGTTGAATTTTTCAACAAGATTTTGCCAATCTTTTAATGATTCTACTCTCTTAGCTGATAAAACAACATTACCTTCTCCATCATCAAGTTTAATTACATAAACATCAATTTCTTGCCCTTCATGGAATAAATCCTTAGGTCTTTTAGTAATGTCAGTAGATAACTCATCAAGTTTAATAATACCATCACTTCTATAACCAATATTTACCATAACTTCTGTTTCAGTAACATAGATTATAGTTCCTTTAACTACTTCTCTTGGATAAATTCTCTTAATACTCCCTTCTATTTGTTCCATAAATTCATCCTTGCTTAAAATTTCCATACCTTCAACTACCTCCTCTATTAACCAATCCGGAGTTGAAGCGCCGGCGGTTAATCCTATTTTCTTATATTTTACCATATCTTTCAATGGTAAATCTAAAAATGTTTCAATCCTATATACGTTTTTACAATGCTTTTTAGCTACATCATAAAGTTTATTTGTATTTGAGCTACTGTATCCCCCAATAACTATCATACAATCAACTCTTTTAGAAATCTCTTCACAAGAATTTTGTCTTTTAGAAGTTGCATCACAAATTGTATTTTCAATTATAACATTTTCATTTCTATCTTTTATTATACCAGAAAATTGAAAAAATTTCTCTACTAAATTGGTTGTTTGTGAAATAATATATAAATTTTTTTTATTTTTTATCATTTCTGCCTCTTCTTTTGTATTTATTACACAAAATTTATCACCACAATAGCCAACCATAGCTTTAATCTCAGGATGATTTTTATCCCCTATAATTATAATTTCATAACCTTCTTTTACTTTTTTTTCAATTTTTCGATATATATTCAACAAAACCGGACAAGTACAATCAATATGTTTATGTCCAAGCTCCGTCATTTTTTTCTTTATACTTGGATGTATTCCATGAGAACGTAAAACAATCGTTCCTTGCTTTTCTTTTTCAAAATTGTCTATTACTTTAAGTCCTTTTCGATTAAATTTTTCGACAACTTGAGGATTGTGAATTAACTCTCCATACGAATACACCGTTTCTTTTTGATTTTCATTCAAAGTCTTTTCGGCTAATTTAACAGCTCTTTTTACTCCGAAACAAAAACCTGCATTATCTGCTACATATATTTCCATCTCTTCCTTGATAAATTTTATAGAATAACTCTTCTGTTAATTTATCAATAGCCTCCGAATCTTCCATATTTTCAAAATTATTAGTTTCAATCATAGGATAAACATCAACAGTTATTTTAGAAAAAATCTTGTAACTAGCCTCAATATGAATAGGTAGAATATTTACTTTATTTTTTAAAGCAATAAGTGCCACACCTTTTTTCATATTATTTATATCAATAGTCTTAACTCTGGTTCCTTCCGGAAAAATTCCAAGCAAATCTCCATTTCTAATAACCCTAAAACAAGATTTTATAGCCTTTAAATCTGTATTTTCTCTATCTATAGGAATAACTCCTAATTTTGTAAAAAACTTTGCAGATAATTTTTTTTCAAAAATTTCTTTCTTTGATAGAAAAAATATTTGTCTTTTAGTCAACATCGCTAAAATAACAGGGTCAAAAATATGAGTGTGATTTGCGCTGATTATTATAGGTTTATCATCTTTGAAATTTTCAATTCCATTGACTTTGACTCTATAAATTATTTTTACAAGAACAGAAACTATTGCAACTAAAAATCTATACATTATATTTCGCCTCTTATATGAGATAAAAATTCCAAAATTGTTTCTTTAAGAGATTTATCTGTTGAATCAATTTCAATAGCGTCTTTCGCTTTTCTTAACGGAGATGCCTCTCTATTCATATCATCATAATCTCTTTTTTCAATACTTTCTCTAACTTGTTCTAAAGAAAGTCCTTTTTTTCTTTCACTTTGCAAAAATCTTCTCTTTGCACGTTCTCTTGAAGATGCTGTTAAATAAAATTTAAAATCTGCCTTTGGAAAAATAACAGTTCCAACATCTCTACCATCAAGTACACAACTTTCTTCCATTCCTATCTGTCTTTGTATAGAAACTAAAATTTCTCTAACATAATCATAACTGGAAACTAAAGAGGCCCCTTTTGAAATTTCATCAGTTCTTATTTCTTTTCCAAGTTTTTTACCGTCCATATATAGACAATTAGCCTTATAAGTAAATTCTGTACTTTTAAGAATTTCCTTTATCTTTTCGTGATTATCCAAAGGAATATCATTAGAAATAAGTTTAAATGCTATTGCTCTATACATTGCACCTGTATCTATATAATTTATCTTTAAAATTTTAGAAAGTTTTTTAGCAATCGTACTCTTTCCAACTCCAGAAGGTCCATCTATCGCTATAATATAATCCATAATTACTCTCCTTTTTCTATACAAGAAACTCCGGCTAAATGTCCGGTTGAAAATGCAATGGTTAAATTATAACCACCAGTATTTGCATCAACATCAAGAAGTTCCCCTACAATATATAAATTTTTTATTAGCTTGCTTTCCATTGTCGAAGAATTGACTTCTTTAACTGAAACTCCCCCAATAGTAATAATCGCCTCACTTAATGGTCGCAAACTTTTAAAGTTAAATTCTAAATTTTTGATTGTTTCTACAAGTTTTTTTCTATCTTCTTTTTTTAGTTGATTTACAGAAAGCTCTCCATCAACTTCGGACTTTTCTAAAACTAACTCAACCATAGAATTTATTAAAACATTTGAAAGAACATTTTTTAAATTTTTATTTTTATTTTCGTCAAATTCTCTAAGCAACCTAAGGTCCAAAGTATGCACATCAAGTTTTGGCTTTAAATCAATAGAAACAATAAAATCCTTTGAATTATCAAAATATTTACTGGATTTTAAAACTATTGGACCACTAAAACCTGTATGAGTAAAAAGCATTTCTCCGAATTCAGAATTAATAAGTTTTCTATTTGAGTTATATATTTTAAAATCGACAAATTTTAAACTAACCCCTGAATATTTTCTTATTTTTTCTTTTACATCAATCCCAACAAGACCGGACTTTAAATCTGTAATAGTATGCCCTAAATTTTTTAGAATTTCATGTCCCCTACCTCTTGAGCCTGTAAAAGGATATGACTTCCCACCTGTTGCAAAAATAACTTTATCAAAAAGTCCATAATCTTTATTACATACCAATTCAAATTTATCTTCAACTAATTTAACATCTTTAATTTCAGTATTTAAAATAGTTTTTACACCCTTAATATTCAAAACATTTTCTAAAGTTTTTATAACATCACTGGACTTATCAGAAAGTGGAAATACACGACCACCTCTTTCAACTTTAGTTTTCAATCCATTTTCATTAAAAAACTTTAAAATATCTTCATTAGTATATGAATATAAACTGCTATACAAAAAATTTTTATTTCTATTTATCTCATCAAAAAATTCATAAATTTCCTTTGAATTTGTAATATTGCATCTACCTTTACCGGAAATATAAATTTTTTTACCAATCTTTTCATTACCATCAAACAAAAACACTTCAGTATTTTCATTTTTAGAAAAAATTGCACTCATAATACCTGATGCACCTGCACCAATAACTGCTATTTTTATAAAATCACTACCTCGAATCTAATAATTTAACTCTTATTAGTATAAAATATTTTTTTAATTTAGTCAAATTTTTTTAATAAATAATATGTAAGAATATTTTTCGTATTATTGTGTGAAATTTTTGTATAAAAAAATAGGAAGACAAATCTTCCTATAAAATTCAAAATATTATTATTCAGCTGAAGTAAATGAAGGTCTTTCAACAAAACCACTCTTTAAACAAGTAGTACAAACATTAATTCTTTTAACAGAACCGTCAACAACAACTCTAACTTTTCTAATGTTAGCGCCCCATGATCTACTACTTTTTCTATTTGAGAAAGTTACTTTATTTCCAAATAATTTTGATTTATCGCAAATTGCACATCTTTTTGACATTTCCTTACCTCCTTTTACATACTCATATTTAACAGTAGTATTATACCATACAGCTTGCACTTTTGCAAGTCTTTAAGTTATTTTTTTATCTTATCTTTTCTAAAAAACTTTCAAGAACATCTTCTGTTATTATTTCAATACCAAGTTCTTGAGCCTTTTTTAATTTTGAACCTGCTTTTTCTCCAACGACTAAAAAATCAGTAGATTTTGCTACTGCTGATTGTACTACAAGTCCATTTTGTGAAAAAATATCTTCTAAATCTTTTCTTTTATATTTTTCAAAAGTTCCTGTTATTACAATTTTTTTATCTGTAAATTCACTTTGCACTACTTCTTCATAAGGAATCACTTCTATTCCTTTGGAAAGTAATTTATCTAAAGCATCTTTACTATATTCATCATTAAAAAATTCAAAAATAGAATTGGCAACAACATCTCCAATATCATTGATTTCTAAAAGCTCTTCAACGGTTGCATTCCTTAAATTATCTAATTTTTTATATTTTTTTGCTAAATCTTTTGCAGTTTTAACCCCTACATTTGCAATTCCAAGTGCATATATAAAGTTTTCTAAATTTACTTTTTTACTTTTTGCTATGGAATCCAATAAATTATTTGCTTTTTTATCTTTAAATTTATCCAAAGTCATAAGTTCATCAAATTTCAAATCATAAATTTTATAAACTGTATCTACTCCCAACTTTTCAAAAAGAGCATCAATAGTTTTTTCGCTTAAACCTTCAATATTCATTGCATTTTTACTTGCAAAGTGAACAAGTGCAGAGGTTAATTGCGGAGTACAAGCAAGAGTATTTGTACAGAAGAAATGCACTCCATCTCTAATTAATTCACTATTACAAAATGGACAATGTGTTGGCATTTTAATTTCTATTTCATTTGCATTATCTTCATCCATTGTTCCTAAAATTTCCGGAATAACATCATTTGAACGTCTTATAAGCACTCTTGAATTTATTTTAACTTTTTTTCTTAAAATATCATCATAATTATTTAGCGTTGCCCTTTGAACTGTAACATCTCCAATTTCAACAGGTTCCAAAATAGCAGTCGGTGTAACTTTACCAGTTCTTCCAACATTCCAAACAACTTCTTTTAAAATTGTGCTATATTCTTCTGCCTCAAATTTATATGCTATTGCAAATCTTGGAAATTTGTTTGTATATCCAAAGTATTCCCTAAGTTCAAAGTCATTTACCTTAATTACAACTCCGTCTGTTAGGTAGTCAACTTTTTTTCTTAAAACGTCTATCTCATTTATTTTTTCAATAATTTCATTTATATTCAAACATTTTTTTTCGTATTCATTAACTTTGAATTTATTTTCTTTTAAAAATGCTATCATCTCTTCTTGAGTTTTAAACTGTTCATCTGATTTAAACCCAACATTATAAATAAAAGCATCTAAATTTCTCTTTGCAGTTTTTCTAGGGTCAAGATTTCTTATAGCTCCAGCTGCAGCATTTCTTGCGTTTTTTAATGGAACTTCAGCAGTTTCGTTATATTTTTCAAGAGCGGAAAGTGGCATAATAGCCTCTCCTTGAATTTCAACCAATCCCTTATATTCGATTTCAAGAGGAATACTTTTTATTGTTTTAACTTGTTCAAAAACTTCTTCTCCATAAACGCCATTTCCTCTAGTTGATGCAGAAATTAATATTCCATTATCATAAGTCAAGTTTATAGTTAACCCGTCAAACTTAAATTCAACATAGTATTCTAAAGTTTTATTTGTGTTGTTTATTGAATTATATTCATTTAAAAGTTTCACACATCTATTATGAAAATCTTCAAGTTCTCCAAAACTTTGTGCTTTTTGTAAACTGTAAAGCTCTTTTAAATGTGTATGTTTTTCAAACTTTTCTAAAACTTCTCCCCCAACTCTTTGTGTTGGAGAGTTAGGCAAAATTATTCCCGTTTCTTTTTCTAATTTCAAAAGTTCATCATAAAGTTTATCATACTCGGCATCACTAACAATCGGCTCATCTAATGTATAATATTGATAAGCCCAGAGATTTAATTTTTCTACAATTTCTTTCATATTATCCATATTAAACCCTCTTTATACGTTTATCCTTTTTCAAGTCAAATAATTTAATTCCTTCTCCGTCAAAAGCAACCATAAGCATAACCTTTGTGCCTGCTTTTTCACATTTTATAACTGTTCCAACACCATATTTTTCATGCTTAATCTTTTCGCCAACTTTGTAAATATCTTTAGCCACATTTTCTTTATTTTTAGCATATTGATTAAGTGGTTTATCAAGTTTTGTTCTTCCAATATCGGCATTTGAAACATAAGTTCTTGAATAATCACCATAAGCATCATTTCTAATTTTAGAAGTAGAAACTCTTTCATCATCAAAACTAAATTCAACATTAATACTCTTATCATCAACAAAATTAATTATCTCATCTACAAAACTGGAAGTTCTATAAAGATTTAATTTACCATACATAGTCATACTCTTTGTTGAAGAAATATAAAGTTTTTCTTTTGCTCTGGTAATAGCAACATAGAAAAGTCGTCTTTCTTCTTCAAGTCCGTCATCTCTTTCTTTAATAGACCTTTCACTTGGAAAAATTCCTTCATTCATTCCAATTATAAATACAACTTTATATTCAAGACCCTTTGCAGAGTGAATTGTCGTGAGTGTAACCACTCCATCATCTTCTTCTGCCTTATCAATATCTGATAAAAGACTATTTGTTTCAAGATATTCCAACAATTTCACATTTTTATAATTATTAGAAATTTCTTCTAAAAATAAATTTATATTTTCACTTTTCTTTTCAAACTCTTTCTTTTCATTTTCTCTTAAATAATTTACAAACTCAATAGAATTTAAAAGTTCTTTAGTTAAAATTTCAACATCTGTATCTTCAACACAAGTTATGAATCCAAAAATCATATCTCTAAAACTTTCAAAACTATCTCTTAATTTTTTACTGATAGAGTCTAAAAATTCATTCCTAAAAAGTCCGTCAAAAAGACTAATTCTCTCTGCATAACAAAATTCTTCCAATTTTTGTAAACTAACATTTCCAATAGCCCTTTTAGGATAATTTATAATTCTTCTAAAAGCATTATCGTCCTTTGGATTTGCGATAAGTTTTAAATAAGCTAAAATATCTTTTATTTCTTTTCTATCATAGAACTTAAGTCCTCCAACCATTCTATATGGTATTGAATTTTTCCTTAAAGCATTTTCAATAGCAAAGGATTGGAAATTTGCACGATACAAAACTGCTATTTCAGAAAAATCATATCCGTCCATAATTAGCTTTGAAATATTTTGTGCAACTTCTATCGCTTCATAATTTTCATTTTGATAACTCTTGTAAATTATCTCATCTCCACCCTCTTTTTTAGTCCAAAGATTTTTTTCTTTTCTATTCACATTATTTTTTATAAGCTCATTTGCACAGTCCAAAATCTTTTGAGTTGAACGATAATTTTCTTCTAATAAAATAATTTTTGAGTTTTCAAAGTCATTTTCAAAATTTAAAATATTTGAAATATTAGCTCCTCTCCAGCCATAGATTGATTGGTCAATATCTCCAACAGCACAAACATTTTTATATTTTGATGCTAAAAGTTTTATTATTTCATATTGTGCATCATTTGTATCTTGATACTCATCAACATAGATATATTTAAACTTCTCTGAATAATATTCTAAAACTTCAGGACAACTTTTCAATAGTTCAATCGTTTTAAAAATCAAATCGTCAAAGTCCAAAGCATTATTCTTAACTAAAATTTCTTCGTATTTTTTATAAATCTTTTCTATTACATCAGTATTATTTCCAAAAGAAAAATATTTTGAAAACTCATTAGGTTTAACATTCTTTCCCTTAGCATCACTTATAAGACCAATAACTGCTCCTTTAAATTCTCCAAGCACATTTTCCCAAGTAGGATTTTGTTTAAAAATTTCCTTTAAAACTAACTTTTGGTCATCTCTATCGTAAATTGTAAAATTGTTTGAATATCCAATCTTTTCTATATTAAACCTTAAAATTTTAGAACAAATTGAGTGGAAAGTTCCAATCCACATATTTGAAATATCTCTTTTAAAGATATTTTCTATTCTCTCTTTCATTTCTTTTCCGGCTTTATTCGTAAAAGTAATTGCTAAAATTTCATATTCACTTACATTTTTTTCTAAAACTGCATAAGCAATCTTTGTAGTCAAAACTTTTGTCTTTCCACTACCTGCACCGGCAAGAACTAATAGCGGAGAGCCAAAATGTTCAACTGCCTCTAATTGTCTATTATTTAAACCTTTTAATAAATCCATATACACTCCTAATTTACAATTCATAAAAAAGCAATGGATTCACCATTGCTTAATTAATAATTTATTTTTCAACAGCTTGAACAATATCATTAGAAATTTTAACAATTTCTATACCTTCAATATTCTTAGCTTTTATTTGGACATTTTTACCTACATCAGCTTTTTTTACAGAAACGTAAAGTTTTATATCTTCTACTTTAAGTTTTGCTAAATCTGATTCATATCCACTTACAGTAACTTGAACTTTACTTCTTAAGCTCTTTAAAAGAACTTCTTTTCCTGAATCATTTTCTATTGAAATATTTGAAGTTTCTACCTCTAGTATTTTTTCAATTTTTTTATCGACATCAACATTAACTACAATCTTTACATCATTATTAACCAAAGCAATATCTGTTGGTAATTCTAAATTTAAACTAAATGAACCTGACTCTTTAATTTGTGATAAGTCAAAAGGCTTTGTTTTTATTTGTGAAATTTGCTCTAAACTTGTTAAATTACCTACAACATAAATTGAATTAGGTACTACGTTTTTCTTTAAAATTCTAATATTACTAGACGGAGTGTTTATTTCAACTAATTTTATAGGAACTTCTTTGAAGTTTTTAAAACCAATTGAAACATTAGTATCTGTTTTACTTAGCTTAACTTTTTTAACTTCTTGATTAAACTCATCAACAGGAACAATTTTTGATTGAACAACTTCATCATTATCCTTATCCGTAACATCAACCGTACAAAGAACTTTCTTTATTTTATTAACATAACTAACAGGACCACTAACTAAAATTTCAGAATCTGTCGGCTCTTTTTTTACAACAACTTGATTTTTATTTTTTATTTGCCCGACAGTTTCAACTTCAACCTTATATGTCTTAGTAATTTCTTCATCTAAGGTTACAAGTAAATCTTTTTCTGAGGATGACTTAAGCCTAACATTATAAGGAACTTTAAAATTAATTGAGAGTCTATGAGAACCCGACGTTACTACTTTTTGCAAATCAACTTCTGCAACAATATCATTTGCATTTACAGCAGACACATCACTTCTATTTCCTGTTATCACAACATCAACAGTAGGATTATCCGGACTGATCCTTATTAACTTTTCTGATTCTAAAACAGACTGATTTTTAAATGTTACCGGAATATTATTAAATTGTCTTGTAACAATTGGATTTTTTCCACCAATTACAACAAACCACATAACAAGTCCCACAGCTAAAGAAATCAATTTCAACTTAAAATCTTTTTTTATTAAATTTATAATACTTTTTACATTAATCTTTTTTAACAATCTTATCACCTTGATTTTCAACAATTTCGTTAACTTCTTCTTTTATATCTTCAATTATTTCTTTCTTTACTTCTTCCTTTATTTCTTCTTTAGTCATATTATCATTTGAAATTTCTTTATTTTCAAATAAATTTTGGAAAATTTCTTTTAAAGAGTTAGTATTTTTTTCTTCAACAACAAAATTTTCAACTAAATAATTTAATAGATATTGTTTTGTAACATTTCTATTTATCTTAGATTTTTCACAAATAGAAACATATCCCGTTTCTTCACTAACCACAATAACAATCGCATCGGATTTTTCAGAAATTCCAATACCGGCTCTATGTCTTGTGCCAAGCTCCATTGAAATTTCTTTATTGTCTGTTAAAGGTAAAAAACAAGATGCTGCAACAATATGCTCATTACTTATTACAACTGCTCCATCATGTAAAGGAGTATTTGGAATAAAAATATTCATAAGTAATTCATAAGAAATTTCAGAATTTAAAGTAATTCCGGTTTCAATAATATCTCTAAGTCCGGTTTTTCTTTCTAAAACCATCAATGCCCCAATTTTTTTATCCGCTAAAGAAAAAGTTGCCTTAGTAATTTCATCTAAAACTCTAATATTACTTCTAGAAGTTTCAAAATTAACCGGTTTTAAAAGTTTATTATTTCCAATATGCTCTAAAACTCTTCTAAGCTCTGGTTGAAATACAATCAAAATTGCAATAAATCCAACAGTAACAGCATTATTTAAAATCCAACTTATAGTATAAAGTTTTAAATATTCACTAAGTTTTGCTCCAATAAAAATAAATAAAATACCTTTTATAAGTTGTGTTGCTCTTGTACCCCTTATAAGAGAAAACAATTTATAAAAAACAAAACTAACTATAAATATATCCAAAATATCTGTTATCCTTATAGTTGATAACAAAAAAAGAAATTTATCCAAATTCATAAAATCACATCTTTCTAATTTTTTTATAAAAACCTTACGTTAATTATAATATAATACAGAGTAAATTTCAACTTTCTAACAGTATAAAAAAAAGAAAAGTTAAAAAACTTTTCTTTTAAAATTATTCTTCTTCACTTCTTACTGCATTCATCATTATTGCACATTCCATTCTCTTTCTGAATAGCTTACAACCATATTCATATATTTTTGTAATATCTTTATGTGTATGGTATGCATTAGCAGGACAACCTCCTGCACAATAAAGTTTAGCCCAACAATCTTGACAATCATCTCTCGAATAAATATTGCAAGAACCGAATGTATCTCTTATATCCTCTCTTGTAATTCCGTCAAAGACATTTCCTAAACACATTTCTTTGTCATTTACAAATTGATGACAAGGATACAACTCTCCGGTCGGCGTTACAGACATATATTCCGTTCCAGAACCACATCCGGTAATTCTTTTATGAATACAAGGACTTGTTTCAAGATTTATTGTATAATTATAAAATGAAAATGGCTTACCTTCTTTTTCACGCTTTAACATTTCTTTTGCTAAAATTTCGTATTGTTCAAAAAGAATTGGTAAATCTTCTTCAGTTAATGCAGACGGAGAACTTGCATCAGCAACAACAGGCTCCATACTTAATTCTGTAAAACCTAAATCAGCCATATGAAACAGGTCGTTAGTAAAGTCTGTATTGTGATGAGTAAATGTTCCCCTTATGTAATAGTCTTTATCTCCTCTTTGTGCAACAAGTTTTTGAAATTTAGGAACTATTGTATTATAACTTCCTTCTCCTTTTATATTCACTCTAAACCTATCATTTGTTTCTTTTCTTCCGTCAAGAGAAAGAACTACATTATGCATTTCTTTATTTGCAAAGTCAATAACTTCATCATTTATAAGAACTCCATTTGTAGTAAGAGTAAATCTAAAATTCTTATTATGTTCTTTTTCTATACTTCTTGCATATTTTACAACTTCTTTTACAACTCTCCAATTAACAAGCGGTTCCCCACCAAAAAAATCTACTTCTAAATTTTTTCTTGCTCCACTATGCTCAATCAAAAAGTCTATTGCCTTTTTACCGACTTCAAGAGTCATCATCGCATCTTTGCCATGATATGTTCCTTGCTTTGCAAAACAATATTCACAAGCCAAGTTACAAGTATGAGCAATATGTAAACAAAGTGCCTTTACAACAGAATTAGACTTTAATTTCGGTTTCAACCCTTTGTAAATATCTTCAGTATATAATTGTTTGTTTTCCTTTAAATATTCAACATCTTCTAAACATTCTTCGACATCTTTAGCTGTAATATTATTATATCTATCACAGATAATTTTCGTAATTTCTTCTTTAGAATTTTTTTCATAAAGCTCAATAATATCATAAGCAACTTCATCTACAACATGAATAGAACCACTATATACATCAAGAACTATATTATAACCATTTAGTTTGTACTGATGTATCATCTTATCTACATTTTTCGCAAGGTTGATTTGCTACTCCTGATGACGTTTTTGAGGCACTTTGACAAGAAGTTTGACATTCTCCGCATCCACCTTCTACTATTGATGCATATAAATTTCTTGTCTTTAATGTTTTTATTCTGCTAACAGATTCACAAGGTTGGTTTGCTACTCCTGATGAAGTCTTTGAGGCACTTTGACAAGAAGTTTGGCATTCTCCACAGCCACCTTCTACTATTGATTCATGTAAATTTCTTGTTTTTAATGTTTTTATTCTTGACATTTTCTTCTCTCCTTTATTTTTTATATATGATATTAATTTTATCATTATCATTTGATTTTGAAAATCTTAAATCTATATTTTCATCTCTATACTTTTGAAATAAATTTAAAATTTCCTCTGTTATAACTTCTCCCGGTGTCAAAATTGGAATTCCCGGTGGATATGCCCATACATATTCTGCTGAAATTTTTGAAACGGAATTTTCTATATCAAATTCTTCACTATCAAATATAGTTGACTCTTTAATGCTGAATTTTCTAATTAAATTTAAATTATTTAAAGCAATCTTTTTACAATTTTCATAATATAAACTTTTATCTATATCAAAAAGTGCAAAAGCTAATTTATCCAAAGATTTCTTTGAAACTCCTATCCCTGTATAAGCTATCGCATAATTAAAAGATGCCATTTCAAGTTCAATATCATATTCAGTTCTCAAAGTTTTCATCAATTCATATCCTGAAATATTTGTATTATTTGTCAAAATAGTTATTTTAGAATTGTCCAATTCAAAAATATTTTTTAGATTAATATTTGATAAAAGTTTAATATTTTTTAAATCTCTACATTTTTCATAAAAATATTCTAAATTTTCTCTCCAATTTTTAAATAGAGTTTTTCTATCCTTCTCCAACATTCTAACACAATAATCAATCGATGACATTAAAATATATGACGGACTTGAAGTTTGAAAAATTTCAAGTGATTTTCTTAATTTAGGATATAAAGACTCATCTGCGATATGTAAAATTGCTGTTTGAGTAAATGATGCCAAAGTCTTATGTAAACTTTGAACAGTAATATCAGCTCCAAGATCTATTGAAGATTTTGGAAAGTTATCACTAAGTCCAAAACCTGCACCATGTGCCTCATCAACAATTAGCTTTGCTCCATATTTATGAACTACTTTAGAAATTTTTTCAATATCCGATACAACTCCTTCATAAGTCGGATTTGTTATTACTACCAATTTAATATCAGAATTTTTTTCTAATATTTTTTCAATATCATCTGAATCAATACTCAAAAAAATCCCCAAATTTTCATCATATTTAGGATAAATATATTCAAAGCTTAAATCAAAAACCTCAATTGCGTGGTAAATTGATTTGTGACAATTTTTTGCAATTAAAATTTTATCTTTAGGTTTTGTTAAACTGTAAATTGCAGATAAATTACCTGATGTTGAACCATTTACGAGATAAAAAGAGCCTTTAGTATTCCAAAGATTCTTTGCAATATCCATAGATTCTTTCAAAATTTCTTCTGGATGATGTAAATCATCAAAACCGTCAATTTCAGTAATATCCATTTTAATAAATTCACTTAAATCATTAAAAACTTCTTTATTTCTCATATGTCCGGGCATATGAAAAGCAGTTTTTGTTTCATCATATTCTTTTAATTTTTTTAGTAAAGAATTGTTCAATAATTTCACATTCCTTTTTATATAGGCTAAAGTAATCTAATATTCCTTGATATTAAATTAACACACGCTAAATTATATCATTTTTTATAATTTTTATCAACAAAAAAACTTCCAGTTAATCTGAAAGTTTTTGTAAATTATATTCAATAAAAACATTATCGCCAATATTTTTTTCTTTTCCTGTATTTAATTCTATCACTTTTAAAGTTTTTTCATCTTTTAACTTTAATTCATATTCAATAAAAGAACCTCTAAATTGTTTTTTTACAATTTTTGCAGAAGTTTTTGTTTCGTCCTCAACAAATTTTATTTTTTCAGGTCTTATAAAATTTTCTTTATCTAATTTATTTGAATTTCCAATAAAAGAAAGAGAAAATTCACTATTAGGAGAATTATAAAGTTCTGTAACTGTTGAATTTTGAATTATTTTTCCTTCATTCATAAGAATTACCCTATCAGCCATAGTAAATGCATCTTCTTGATCATGAGTTACAAGTATTGTCGTCATCTTAAAATATTTTACAAGTTTCTTTATTTCATTTCTCATAGTAATTCTTAAATTTTTATCAAGATTTGAAAAAGGCTCGTCAAGTAAAATAAGTCTTGGATTTATAACTAAACTTCTTGCAAGTGCAACTCTTTGTCTTTGTCCACCTGAAAGCTCATAAACTTTTCTATTTTCATATCCATTAAGTCCGACAATCTCTAAAATTTCCATAGCTTTTTTAATTCTATCTTGTTTTTTTACATTTCTAAACTTTAAACCATAAGCTACATTTTCTAAAACATTTTTATTATTAAAAAGTCCATAAGATTGAAAAACTGTTGATACATTTCTATCTTCCGGATTTAAAAGACTTATATCTTCTCCATTTAAAATAATTTGTCCAAAATCATTTTTTATAAAACCACCGATTGAATTTAAAATTGTAGTTTTTCCACAACCTGAAGGTCCCAATATACAAAGAATATTTCCTTCTTCAAGTGAAAAGTTAATATCCTTTAAAACCTCTTTATCTCCATAAGTCTTACATAAATTTTTTACTTCTAAGAACATATCTATCTCCTAATTTACCTAAAATATAATTGATTAACATAAACAACAAACTAAAGCTCAAACAAATTAAAATTATCAAAAGTGCTAAAACAGATGCTGTATTATATTTTCCACTATTTATAACATCAAACATAACAAGAGTTAAAACTTTTTGTGCAGGATAAACTATAAAAATTATAGAGCCAACAGTTGTCATCGTGCTATTAAAACCATTTATCATACTTATCACAAAATCATTTCTGGTATGTGATAATACGACATCTTTAAAAATAAAAAATTCATTTGCCCCCAAATCTTTTGCACTTAAAATTTGATTTTTGTCTATTGTTTCCAAACTTGAATTAAATATTTTTGTTGAAAAAGGTAATTGTTTAAAAGTAACATTTAGTATTACAATCAAAGCAGTTCCTGTAATATAAATTGGATAATTATTAAAAGCTAATATGTATCCGATACCAAAGAATGTACCGGGTAACATATATGGCATAGTGGCTATAAATTCAAATATTTTTAAAAATTTTACATTTCTTATATGAATATAGTATTGTAGCAAAAGTCCAATTAAACTACCAAAAAATGCCGAAATTAAAGAGTAATAAATACTTCTAAAAACAGTTTTATCTATATGGTCTTTTATATCTACAAAATGTTCAAATGTAAAATACAACTTTCCCTTTGAATAATCAGTAAAAGCAGATAAAATTACTGAACTGTATTGTAAAAATAATAAAATCAAAAAGACAATTGCCGTTAAAGTTATAAAAGAAAAAACGAAACCTCTCTTTTCAATATTAACCTCTGATGTATTAGCTCCAAAATTTGTATTTGAAATTATTTTTGAATTTTTTACATAAAATATAAAAGTAAGTACAACAGGAACACAAAGCATTATATTCATAGCTCCGGCTTGAACAATATTTCCGTCAGAAATAAATACATTATACGACTTTGAGGCTAAAGTTTCAAAAGCACCGCCTATGATTAATGGAGTTGAAAAGTCGGCAATACTTCTAATAAAACTTAAAATAGCAACAACCTTAATACTAGGTAATAACTGAGGCAAAATAATATCCAAAATTAAATTATTTGTCTTTGCTCCAAGCGACCTTGCGCTATTTATCTGTTCCTTATCAATGCTATTAAGTGCAGATATAATCATAAGACCACTTAATGAAATTAAGCCTATACTCTGCATTAAAATAATTCCAAAAGAACCATAAGCATCAATGGAAAGTTTAAAAATATCATGAGTTATAAATCCCCTACGTCCAAATAATCTTATATATGCAAGTGAAGAAACAAATGGAGGAGAAATCATTGTAATCATTAATATAAATGATATTATTTTCTTAAAACTTTTTCTAATACTAAAGCAAAAAATTCCAATAGAAACAGAAACTACCGTCGTTATTATAGTAGTAAAAAAAGCAACAAATATTGAATTGTATAAAAGTTTACTCTGTGTCTTTAAAAATGTAAATCCCTCTAAAGTAAATTTTCCCCCACTATAAAAAGTAGATGAAAAAACTCTTAAAAAAGGAAATAAAATAAAAGTAAATAGACAAAAAACTAGAGTAAAAATAAAAAATGTGTCTATAAATTTAAAATATCTCTTCATAATTAATCAAAAAGGGAGATCACTCTCCCTTTGTTTCTATTTCCCTTGTGTTAATTCTGCCCATTTTTTAAGGATTGATTCTCTTTGAGAACCAAAGCTTGTAATATCTTCTTTAATAAATTTATCTTTTGGTAAACCAAGTTCAAAACCTTTAGTTCCGTCAATTACCATTTGACCACCATCTTTACCGTCAAGTTCAGCAATCATTTGTTGATTTTCAGGTCTTAAAATGAAATCTTCAAATGCTTTTGCCACTTCAAGATTTGGACTGTTTTTGAAAATTGCAACACCTTCAGGAACCCAACATAAACCGTCTTCAGGATAAATTGCAGTTAAATTATTTTTTTCTGCAACATCGAAAGCTGATTTGTCAATAGGAATAATTCCAAGTCCAAATTCTCCGGCAACAGTTTTTTCTTGAGGGTCTTTTCCTCTTTTACCATAGAATTTAACATTTGCATTTAATTTTTTGAAATAATCCCAAGCCTTTTCTTCTCCATACATATCGATAAGACCTTTTACATTTGCAAAACTTGTTCCGGAAACAGCAGGATTTGCCATAATGATTTCATCTTTATATTTTGCATCTACAATTTCAGCCCAAGTTTTTGGAATTGGAAGCCCTTTTTCTTGTAAAATTTTATTATTTGCTAAAAATCCTACAACAGTAACCCCTTTTGAAATCCAATAGCCTTCACTATCTTTAAAACCTTCTTTGATTTTGTCAAAACCTTGTGGTTTATACATTTCTAAAAGTCCGTCAGTCTTAGCTTTCATAAAAGCGTCAATACCACCACCGAACCAAACGTCAGCCATTGGCTTTCCACCTTCAGCTTTAATCTTTGCAATAACTTCTCCACTAGACATTGAAAGGAATTCAACCTTAGCTTTAGTTTCTGCTGAGAACTTATCAAAAAGTTTTTTGTACTTTTCTGATGTTGCTACAACGTTCAAAGTTTTACCTTCAAAATTTGTAGTAGTTTCTACTTTCTTTTCTACTTTCTTATCTTCTGCTTTTTTAGGTTGACAACCAACTAACATTAAACCTGCAAGCATAAGCGATAAAACTCTTGATTTTTTCATTTTTTCCTCCTAAATTTTAAATAATACCATATTCCAATTTAGATAAATTTTTAAATGTAAATATAGTAAATTTATAATATCTTTAATATCACATAAAGACAATATAATTATACCATAAAATTATAAAAAATAACAATTTTATATAAAAACATAAAAAAATTCTATACAATTAATAAATCATATTAAAATAAGATATTTTTTTGATATATATTATCTTTTATTTTTATTTAATTTATGTTAGAATATATTTATAGGTTATACCTAAATTATTTTTAAGGAGAGTGATAAAAATGGCATTAACAAAAGAAGTGTTAAAATCATTTAAAGAAAGGTTTGATTCTTGTAAAACAAATAAGATTGTAGCTGCATCTGTTTCAAAAGTTGGAATTAACGAAGCATCTACAAACCATGAGGTTATGAAAAGACATAATTTCAAATTTTCTGATGTAACTAAAAAAGGAGAAATAACAAACCAAAAAGCAAGTGGTAGATGCTGGATGTTCTCTGCTCTAAATGTTGCAAGAGTTACAACAATGGAAAATCTAAATTTAAAAACTATGGAATATTCTCAAACTTATACTCTATTTTGGGATAAACTTGAAAAATCAAATTTCTTTTTAGAAAATATTATAGAAACTTTAGATGAAAAAACGGATTCAAGATTAATTTCTCATCTTTTAACTGCACCTATCCAAGACGGTGGACAATGGGATATGTTTAAAGGACTTTTGGAAAAATATGGTGTTGTTCCTAAAGGAATTATGCCTGAAACTTTCCATTCATCAAATACAAGAATGATGGAAACAATAATAACTAAACATCTTAGAAAAGCCGCTTGTGAAATGAGAAAACTTCACAAAGAAGGAAAAGATTTAAAAGAAATCGAAAAAATAAAAGATGAAACTCTTTATACAGTTTATAACATTTTAACAAAATGCTTAGGAGAAATTCCTGAAACATTCACTTATGAATATACTGATAAAGACGAAAAATTCCATAGAATTTCTAATATAACTCCATTAGAATTTTTTAACAAATATGTTGGTTGGAATTTAAAAGATAGAATAAGTTTAATAAATGCGCCAACAGAAGATAAGCCTTATGGAAAAGCATACACTGTAAAATTCTTAGGTTCTGTTAAAGAAAGCGATAGAATAAAATATCTTAATGTTCCTATCGAAGTTTTAAAAGAAAGTGCTATTAAATCTATCAAAGCAGGCGAACCTGTTTGGTTTGGTTGTGATGTTGCACAAATGTTAGAAAGAAACAAAGGAATTATGGACTTGGATATGTTCTTATATGATGATATATTCCCTGCTTGTGAAAACTTTACAAAAGCCGAAAGACTTGATTATCACGAAAGCATTTTAACTCATGCAATGGTATTTACAGGAGTAAATCTTGATGAAAATGGTAAACCGTTAGAATGGCAAGTTGAAAATTCTTGGGGAGATACTTCAGGAGATAAAGGAATTTTCTCAATGACTGATGAATGGTTTGAAGAATATAATTATGAAATAATGGTTGATAAAAAATATATTGATGAAAAATGGTTAAAGGCATTAGATGAAGAAGTTATTGAACTTGAACCTTGGGATCCATTCGGTGCATTGGCAAGATTAAAATAATTTTACAAAATCTCTCTAGTAATTAGAGAGATTTTTTCTTGCAATTTTGTAAATATTTTGCTATAATTTTGTTTTAACTTACTAAATTTGTGGAATAACATATTAGACAAATATTTTTATAGGAGGTGTTATATGAAAAAAGAACGAAGTGAAATGATTTTACATGGAAATATTTATAAAATCATAGCAATTATTTCAATCCCAATTATTTTAAATAATTTCATTCAACAATTATATTCACTTGCAGATGCTTTTTGGCTTGGGAAATTAGGAACTGCAGAATTTGCATCAACAAGTTTTACTTGGCCGGTTGTATTTTTATTTAACTCAATTGGAATCGGACTGTCGATTGCATCAATATCATTAATTTCTCAGTTACTCGGAAAAAAAGATTTTCCTCTGGCTCAAAAATATGCAGATACTTTGATAAATATTTCTTTATTATTCTCAATCATATTTATGTTATTAGGATATTTTAGTGCAGATTCAATAGTAAATTTAATGGGTGCAACAGGAGACCTTGCAAAATATAGCATAATTTATTTAAAATACAGCTATCTTGGAATACCATTTATATTTTTATACTACATATATTCATCTATTTTATCAGCACAAGGGAAAAATGCAATTCCAACAATGATAAGCACAACTTGTGTAATTTTAAATATGATTTTAAACCCAATTTTTATATTTGATACAATTCCTTTTACATCAATATCAGGATTAGGACTTGGAGTTAAGGGGGCTGCCCTTGCTACAGTTATAACACAAGGAATTATGTGCATAGTTGGTTTTATACATTTACGTTTCAATCATGATAAAATTAAATTAAATTTACAAAGTTTAATATTTATAAAATGGAAAAAATGTATTTTGAAAAAAATATACCATATCGCCCTACCTTCAATTATCGGACAAATCGGAACCGCAATAGGTTTTATAATTATGAACTCATTTATACAAAGCTATGGAACAGAAACTGTTGCAGCTTATGGAATGGTAAATAGAATAAGTGGACTTTTAAATATTCCACCCGGAGGCATCGGCACTGCCATAACTTCAATAATAGGACAAAACATCGGAAACAACAATATAAAAAGAGTTAAAGAAACATTTAAAAAAGCATCTATTATAGTAATTATAATGTCTATTATAATTGCATTTATAAGTTTTATATTTAGATATGAAATATTATCTTTCTTCATAAATGCTCCAAAAGATTCAGAACTAATGATACAAGCAAACAGTTATATGTTCTACACATTAATAACTCTTGTAATGTTAAATATGTTTTTTGTATATCAAGGACTTTTCCAAGGCTCAGGAAATAGCAAATATTCAATGGCAATAGATATGACAAGACTTTGGATAATAAGATTGCCTTTAATACTTTTCTTTAAATATTATACAGGATATGGAGCAACAGGAATTTGGCTTGCGATGTCAATTTCAAATGTACTTGTAACAATAATTGCACATTTAATATATCTAAATGGTACTTGGCAACAAGGCTCATTTACTCGATAAAAGCAAAAGGTTCAATAAATATTGAACCTTTTTAATTACAAAAAATTATAAAAAAACAGAGCCTAAGCTCTGTTTAAATTTAATATTAAAGTCCCATTTGTTTTGCAACTTCTTCAGCGAAGTTTTCTTCTTTCTTTTCTACGCCTTCACCAACTTCAAATCTTGTGTATTCTACGATTTCGATACTTCCACCTAATTCTTTAGCTTTATCGTTAACAGCATCTAAAACTGTTTTGCTATCGTCTAATACATATTGTTGGCTGAATAAAGCATATTGTTGGTCAATTAAAGTATTGTCTTTAATAAATCTTTCGATTTGTCCAGGTAAAATTTTGTCCCAAATCTTTTCAGGTTTACCTTGTTTCTTTAATTCTTCTTTTAATAATTCTTCTTCAGCTTTTAAAACTTCATCAGTAATTTGAGACATTGAAGCATATTTTGGAATTCTCTTTAATTGTTTTCCAAGTCTTACTAATTCTTCGTTTTCTTTTTCGATAGAACCTTTAAGTGCTAAATATTCTTTTTCAACAAAATCAGCATCTAAATCTTTATAGCTTAAATATTGTGGTTTCATTGCTGAAATGTGCATACAAATATTTTGTAATAAATCTTTTGCACCAGCTTTTGTAGCTTCACTATCACATTTAGCTTTAAGAATAACACCAACTTTTTTATTGAAGTGAACATATCCACAAACAATTCCACTTTCGCAACAAGCTTTAGCAAATGCTAATCTTCTAACTACAAGATTTTCTCCAATTGAAGAAATTTGTAATTTCATAAATTCTTCAAAATTAACATCATCAATAGTTGACGCATTTAAAGATGCAATATCTTTTATTTCTTTATTAAAAACATGTTCAGTAACTTTTTTAGTTAATGCTACGAATTTTTCATTTTTAGCAACGAAGTCAGTTTGTGAGTTTACTTCTGTAATAGCTGCTTTAGTATTATTTTCATCTATAACTAAAGTAATTAAACCTTCAGCTGCAACTTTGCTTGCTTTTTTAGCAGCTTTAGCTAATCCTTTTTCTCTTAAAAATTCAATAGCTTTTTCCATATCTCCATCAACTTCTTGTAATGCCTTTTTACATTCCATCATACCGGCACCAGTAGTTTCTCTTAAATCTTTTACTAATTTTGCAGTAATTTCCATAAAAACCTCCTATAATTTCTAAAAAATAAGGTAAGGATAAATATTAAAAATTTGAATCCTTACCCTTTAAAATTCTATATCCTAATTATTCAGCTACTTCTTCAGAAACTTCTTCTGCTACTTCAACAGTTTCTACTTCTTCAGTTTCAGCTTGTTCACCTTGTTTAGCTTCAACGATAGCATTTGCAATAGTACCAGTTAATAATTTTACAGCTCTGATAGCATCATCATTTCCTGGAATAGCAATATCAACTTCATCAGGGTCACAGTTAGTGTCAACAACACCAATAACCGGAATTCCTAATATTTTTGCTTCGTTTACAGCAATTTTTTCATTCTTTGGATCTATTACAAAAAGAACATCTGGAAGTTTATCCATTTCTTTAATTCCACCTAAGAATTTTTCTAATCTTTCGATTTCTCTTCTTAATTTAATTACTTCTTTTTTAGGTAATCTTTGGAAAGTTCCGTCTTCTTCCATAAGTTCTAATTTTTTAAGTCTGTCAATTCTCTTTCTAATAGTTTTATAGTTAGTTAACATACCACCTAACCATCTATGACTAACATAGAATTGTCCACTTCTTTTTGCTTCAGTTTCAACAGCTTCTTGAGCTTGTTTTTTAGTTCCTACAAAAAGAACTCTACCACCATCAGCAACAATTTCTCTTACGAAATCATACGCTTGTTCAATTTGTTTTACAGTTTTTTGTAAATCTATAATATAGATTCCGTTTCTTTCTGTAAAAATAAATTTTGACATTTTTGGATTCCATCTTCTAGTTTGATGTCCAAAATGTACCCCTGCTTCTAATAAATTTTTCATTAAAATTACTTGTGACATTTCTTTACCTCCTGTTTTTTAGCCACCCATATTCATCATCTTGACAAGAACCATCTAGGCAACACTTGTTCAATCAGAATATGTGATTATTCACCAAAATATTATAACACAATATATTTTATTTTTCAATACTTAAAGTAAAATTTTTTACAAAAAAAATCAGGCAAAGCCTGATTTTTAAACAATTATCAAAAACTATTTATTTACAACTTCTTTAAGAGACTTACCAGCTTTGAATACTGGAGCTTTTGATGCTGGAATTTCGATAACTTCTTTAGGGTTTCTTGGATTTCTTCCGCTTCTTGCTTTTCTTTCTCTAGCTTCGAAAGTTCCAAATCCAACTAATTGAACTTTTTCACCTTTAACTAATGTTTCTTCAACTGTTTGAATGAAAGCATTTAATGCTCTTTCAGCGTCAACTTTTGTAATTTTTCCTTTTTCAGCCATACTAGCTAATAATTCAGATTTGTTCATTAAAATTTCCTCCTAAATACACTATTATATTAATAATTGCCTATATTAATGGCTCCATAACCATTTGCAATATTATTATATATTAATTTTCAAAAAATATCAAGTAATTTAGCCAATTTATTTAAAATTTTTAATTGGTAAGTATCCAACTTCCTTTTGAATGTTAGCAAATTCTGTTTTGAATTTTTCTGACAATATAGTTTGTTTTAATTTTTTCTTTATACTTTCTTTGTTTTTTTCGTCAAATTTTTCGTAATCTTCAACAATTTCGTTTAATTTGATTATATGAAAACCGAATTGACTCTTTACAGGTTCACTAATTTCTCCAACTTTCATCTTACTTGCAGCATCATAAAATTCTTGAACCATAACTCCCTTTGTAAAAGTTCCTAATGCACCATTATTTTGTTTTACTGAAGGGTCTTTTGATACTTCTTTAGCTACATCTTCAAACTTTTCTCCAGCAGTTAAACGTGCTTTAACTTTCTTAGCCTCTTCTTCAGTTTTAACTAAAATATGGCTTGCATTAATTTGAGGACCTTCAAATTTACTTCCTTTATATTTTTGAGCAATTTCTTCATCTTTTGGTGCATAATTTTCATTAAACCAAGTTTGGAATTTTGTAGAATACATATTATCTTCAATCTTATATTTTAATTCATCTTCAGTAAGTTTAGCCTTCTCAAGTTCTTCATTAAACTTGTCACCTAATTGCTCTTTAACTTTATTAAAATTATCTTCAATTTCTTCTTTTGTTACAGTTACTTTAGCAATTTCTTCTTCAGATTTTCCCTCATCTTTATATTCTTTTTCTAATTTAGCAAATTTTTGTTTAACAACTTCAATATTAGAGAACATTTCTAAAATATTTTGTTTTAAATTTAAAGAAGCTTTTTTCCCTTCATCAGTTGATTCATCATATTTTGCTTTTTGGTCATCTGTATAAGATGCAATTACTCTGTCATATTCTTTTTGAATTTGTTCCTCAGTAATATACTTTTCTCCAATTTTTACCATAGCTCCTTTTGGGGCTTTAGCACAAGCTGTTAAAACCATTGCAGATAACGCCATTATACTTACAAATTTTATTAATTTATTTTTCATATTTCTCTCCTTTTCGATTAATATTTTAATCTTTTGATATTATACATTATTTTTCTATGAATGTCAAAGTTTTTTAGGAATTTTCTCTTTTTAAAGCATATAAACTATCTACTAATTCAATACTTTCTAACAATTTATTCTTATCATAATTAAATATTAATTCTGCCGTTTCATTAATATTAAATTCTATCTTTCTAAATAAATTATCAGGCAATTTACCTATTATAGATAAAATATCTCTATTTGACTTATTAAACTTGAATACAACTGATTTTTCTCTTTCTATTATCTTTATGAAATCTAAATCAGTTGAAATAATTTTTAAATATGAAACATTCATAACATTTAGAACTGACTTTGGAACATCTCCAAATCTATCAGTCAATTCATCATAAATTTCATCAAAATCATCTCTTGAAGTTATGCTGGCGATTTTTTTATACATATCAATCTTTTGTCCACTATCACTTATATAACTTGAAGGAATATATGCATCAACTGACAATTCAATAGTAGTTTGACTTTTAATTTGTAGAGTTTCCCCTTTAACCGTCTTGATGCTTTCTTCTAACATTCTTACATACATTTCATAACCGATAGTTTCAATATGTCCTGATTGACATTCTCCTAAAATATTCCCGGCACCACGAAGTTCTAAATCTCTCATAGCTATTTTAAAACCTGAACCGAATTCTGAAAAATCTCTTATCGCCATTAATCTCTTTTCAGAAATTTCAGTTAGAACTTTATCTTTATCATAAGTAAAATATGCATAAGCTCTTCTCTTTGAACGACCTATTCTTCCCTTCAACTGATAAAGCTGTGATAATCCCATTTTATCTGCATCGTATATAATCATAGTATTACAATTTTTTATATCCATTCCAGTTTCAATGATAGTCGTGCATAACAAAATATCGTATTCTCCTTCTTGGAAATCATACATAATATCTTCTAATTCCTTATTCGATAATTTGCTATGAGCCATAGCAATTCTAGCATCAGGAACTAACTTTGACAGCTCAACATACATCTTATCCATATCTTTTATTCGATTATATACAAAATAAACTTGTCCACCTCTATTTATTTCCTTATAAATAGCCTCTCTAATTACAGAATCATTATATTCTAAAACAAATGTGGCAATAGTTACTCTCTCTTCAGGGGCATCATCTAAAATACTCATATCCCTAATTCCTACCAGACTCATTTGCATAGTTCTAGGTATTGGTGTGGCAGATAAAGATAGAACATCAATATTTTCCTTTATTTTTTTTAATGCCTCTTTATGTTTAACTCCAAACCTTTGTTCTTCATCTATTATTAAAAGTCCTAAATCTTTAAATTCTAAATTTTTAGATAATAATTTATGTGTACCTATAAGTAAATTTATTTTTCCAGACTTTACATCTTTCAAAATTTCTTTTTGTCTTGCAGGAGTTCTAAATCTACTAAGCATTTCAACTTCTACCGGAAAATTTCCAATTCTTTCGATAGCAGTATTATAATGTTGTTGAGCAAGTATTGTGGTAGGTACTAAAAAAGCAACCTGTTTATCGTCCATCATAGCTTTAAAAGCAGACCTTAATGCTACTTCTGTTTTCCCATATCCAACATCACCACAAAGCAATCTATCCATCGGCTTAAAACTTTCCATATCTTTCTTTATTTCATCAATAGCTCTAAGCTGTGAATATGTTTCTTCATAAATAAAACTATCTTCAAATTCTTTTTGCCAAGTTGTATCCTCAGAAAAAGAAAACCCTCTAAGCTTATCTCTCTTTGCATAAAGTTGAACTAAATCCAATGCAATCTCATCTAAAACTTTTTTAGCACGAGTTTTAGTCTTGACCCAATCATTTGAACCTAATTTATTCAACTTCGGTTTATATCCATCCTTCCCAATATATTTTTGAATCAAATTCATTTGGTCAGTTGGAATATATAATTTATCATTTGCCTTATACAAAATCAAAATATGGTCTTTGACTATTCCGTCAACTTCAATCTGTTCAATACCTCTATATTCACCTATTCCATGATTTTCATGAACGACAAAATCTCCAACATTTAAATCTGTATAAGAAAGCAAATTTTCTTTTTTCTTTTTATTTGATTTTTTATAAGTTTTTTTAACAGTTCCATAAATTTCTTTATGTGTTAAAAATAAAATCTTTTGCTCCGGATATTCAAAGCCGGACTCTAAATTTATTGTAGAAATTCCAAGAATAGAAGATTTTAATTCAAAATCCAGTCCGTCAAAAACTGTCGAGTTTATATTTTCAGAAAATAACATTTCTTTTAAATTATTTGCTTTTTCAACAGAACCTGCAAAAATTACAATTTTATATCCTCTTTGCAATTTATATTTTAAACTTTGAAATAATACATCAAACCTTCTATTAAACATTTCTGTTTCAATAGTTTTTAAATTTATAATGATTTTAGCATTTATTATTTTTGTTCTCTTTAAAAGTTGTGTGAAATTAACAACACTAAATTCTTTAATCCTTCTTATAATACTTTCAAAAGGAATTAAAATATCTTTATGTGAATCTAAAATTTCAGCATTTTCAATAGAAAACATCACATTTTCATGAAATAAATTTTCAATTTCTAAATTTCTATCATAAATTTTTAAAATGTCTTCTGTACAAATTATAGAATCTTTGCTTAAATAATCCAAAATAGTCGAAAAACTTCCCTTTTTTATATAAGGAGAAATTAAATCCATATTAGAAATATGATAATTTGTTTTTAAATCATCATAAATTCTATAAAATTTTTCACTTGATTTTTCGACATCTTTTCCAAATAATTTTAATTTTTGTAGTTTTTCAATGTCTTTCTTTAAACCATTTAAAATATTTTCAACATCAGCTTTTGACAAGACCATTTCTTTGGCAGGTATTAACTCTATTTTATTAAGTTTTTCAATAGACCTCTGACTATTTATATCAAAAGAACGTATTGAATCTACTTCATCTCCAAAAAGTTCAATTCTAATAGGATTTTTAAAGTTTACAGGATAAATATCAAGTATTGACCCTCTTATAGAAAACTGTCCCTTTGCCTCAACAAAATCAACCCTATCATAATGCATTTTTATCAATTTTTCAGTTAATTCTTCAAAATCTATTTCAGAATCTTCATCGATATTAATATAATGTGATTTAAAAAATTTCGGCGTACTGATTTTTTTAGATAAAGCGCCTGCTGTTGTAATAATTATGAATTTTTCTTTAGAGATAAGTTTATTCATTATTTCTATTCTATTGTTTTCGAGATTCGTTTCCAAACTATTAATATTGTGAAATCTTATATCAAAATTCGGATAAACAACAACCTTATCTCCTATCAAATTTTTTAACTCATCACAAAGCTCATTGGCTCTATTTTCAGTTTCAACTAACAAAACTAAATTTTTATCAGAGAAATCACTAAAAATAGAGTATATCACATGAGATAAACTTTCTTTTATAAGCCCATTACAATAGATTGGAACATTATTTGATTTTAAATTTGAAACCATTTCTAAATATGATTCATTATTCTTTAAAAAATCAATCAAAAAATTCATAAATACTCCTATTTTATAAAAAATATAGAGGAATATTATTCCTCTATATACATTCCGTTAAATTTGCACATTGTTTTATCAACATCACTTTTTATTATTTCTTCAACTGCCTCTGCAGAAATTTCCAATTCTTTTTCTAAAATTTTCTTTTCAGAAGTTGAAAAACTACTTAAAACAAAATCTTTTAAATCCATATAACTAGGACATTTCCCAACACTTACCTTAACCCTTGGAAAACAATCCGTTTCTAAATGGTAAATTATTGATTTTAAGCCATTATGCGTTCCGGCACTTCCTTTTTTCTTTACTCTAATAGTTCCAAAAGGAATATCTATATCATCTACTATAACAATAATATTTTCAGGTTTTATTTTAAAATAATTTACCGCATCTATAACAGCCTCTCCGGATAAATTCATATAAGTAAGTGGTTTAAGGAAAATACATTTTTTACCAAACATATTTATCTGTCCGTAAAAAGATTTAAATTTTTCTTTTTTCATATTGATATTATACTTTTCAGCTAAAATATCAATAACCCCATATCCAACATTATGTCTTGTTCCAACATAATTTTTTCCGGGATTTCCAAGACCGACAATTAAATATATATTATCTTCCATCAAATAACATACTCACCGGTCTGTTGTTATTTATTCTATCAATAGCTTTTGCAAAATATTGAGCAACTGATACAACTTCAACTTTTCCACCTAAGTTATTTTCTTGAGGAATAGTATCTGTTACAACACATTTTTCAACTTTTGAATTGGCAATATTTTCTAAGGCTTTACCTGAAAATACTCCATGACTTGCAGTTATATAAACTTTTTTTGCACCCTTTGCTATCAAAGCATTAGCTGCATTTGTAATAGTTCCTGCTGTATCTATAATGTCATCAACTATTATACAAGTTTTTCCTTCAATATCTCCTATGATATTCATAACTTCTGAAACATTTGGACGTGGTCTTCTCTTTTCAATAATTGCAATTGGTAAATCTAAATAATTAGAAAATTTTCTAGCTCTTGTAACTCCACCTAAGTCAGGAGAAACTACAACCATATTTTCTCTATTTTCATCTTTTAATTCATCTTTAAAGAAATCAGCAAGTGGTTTAATCGCTGAAAGATGGTCAACAGGAATATCAAAATATCCTTGAATTTGTCCTGCGTGTAAATCCATTGTTATAACTCTATCAGCACCTGATTTTTCGATTAGATTTGCAACTAATTTTGCAGTTATCGGTTCTCTAGCTTTTGTTTTTCTGTCTTGTCTTGCATATCCATAATAAGGCACAACAACATTAATTCTTCCTGCTGATGCTCTCTTGAATGCATCAACCATAATTAAAACTTCCATAAGGTTGTCATTTGTTGGACTACAAGTTGGTTGAATGATATAAACATCATAACCTCTTACAGTTTCTTCAACAGAAAGATTAATTTCTCCATCACTAAATTTTCCGATATTTATTTCTCCTAATGGCATATCAAGGCATTTACAAATATCTTCTGCAAATTTTCTATTTGCAGTTCCTGAAAAAATTTTCATAGGTCCAGTATAAGCTAACATAATTCCTCCTAAAATATTACTCTTTTATTTTTAAATTCTTTTTATAAACCCAATTTTCTTTTTCAAAAGTTTCACTACGTCCAATTATAAGTGAACCTTCTTTTTCTACATCTGAAACGACAGTTGTTCCGGCTGCTATAAAAGTATCATTTGCAATTTCTACCGGAGAAACTATATTTGAGTTACTACCAACAAAACAGCCATCTCCAATTTTAGAAATATGTTTATTCTTTCCATCATAATTTACTAAAATAGAACCACAACCCATATTTACATCTTTACCAATAATAGCATCACCAATATAAGCTAAATGTCCAGCCTTAGTATTTTCTCCAATCGTAGAATTTTTAACTTCAACAAAGTTTCCGATATGAACACTACTCTTTAATATACTATTTGGTCTAAGATGAGCAAAAGGTCCCATAGTAACATCATTTTCTACTATACTATCTTCTATATATGAACTCTTAATAATTACATTATCACCGATTGTTGAGTTTTCTATAAGAGTATCACCTGTTATATATACATTTTCTCCAATTGTAGTATTTCCTAAAATTCTGGCACCACTTCCGATAAATGTATCTATTCCTATATTTATTCCTTTTTCTATAACGGTATTTTCCGGATTTTCCATTACAACACCATTTTTCATATACTCGGCATTTATTCTGTAACGCATAATTTTTTCCGCTTCAAAAAGTTGAAGTTTTGAATTTATACCATAAATTTCTTCAATATCATCTAATTTATATGTAGAAACAAGCTCTCCGTCTTGAACTAAAACTTTAATTGCATCTGTAAGATATAATTCATTTTGTGCATTATTTCTATCAATCTTAATTATAGAATTTTTTAAAGCCTTCCCATTAAAAACATAAATTCCAGAATTTATTTCTTTAACTCTTTTTTCCTCTATATTTGCGTCTTTATCTTCAACAATCTTTAAGAACTTTCCTTCAGAATCCTTAATTATATGCCCATATCCTGTTGTATCATTGATAAAAGCAGTTAAAACAGTAGCTTTTGATTTCATATCAATATGTTCATCTAATAATTTTTGTAAAGTTTCTCCTTTTATCAAAGGAGTATCCCCACTCAAAATTAAAACATTATCTTCATCTTCAATCTCATCTATTGTAAGTTGAACTGCGTAACCTGTACCATAAGGAAATTCTTTACCAATTTTTTGCTCTTTATAAAGCACCTTATTTTCAAATTTTTCTTCAACTTCATTTTTATTTTTTCCAACAATAATTATAGTCTTATCACTACCGGCATCGCAACTTGCATCATAAACATAATCAATCAAAGGTCTATTTACAATCTTATGTAAAACTTTTGATTTTTTACTTTTCATTCTGGTACCTTCTCCGGCAGCTAATATGATTGTAATATTCATAACTCAACTCCTAACTATAAAAAAATATACTTTATTCATTATAAAAAACATATTTATTATATCATATCGAAAATCTAAAAGTTAATTAAACAACTACAATAAAATAAACGCAGTTTTTTATAAGAAAACAAAACTACATTTATTATATCATATTTCCATTTTGATAAATTTAAAAAGGTAAATATGATGAAATAAATACACTTTTATACAATAACCATAAAACTGTATTTATTATAACATAATTCTTACAAAAAAAAAACAAAAAAGAGATATATTGTAAACATATCTCTCTTTGAAGGAATTAAAAAATTATTTTATTTTTTTGAAATGTTTTTCTAAAATTTTATTTCCGATTATAACACCAATACCACCTAGGACAAATACTATTGTCAAAGTAATTAATGCATAAGTTCCTGATGAATATTTTATCATTTCATTTAAAGCACTCTCTGTCATTCCATTTTTACCAATCCAAGTATCTTTGAATGATTGCAAAAAGAAATTTACAGGGATAACTTGTCCACATTCACTACCTACTTGTAACAATCCAAAAGCGACAAATTGTGCAATCTTATTTTTATATCCTGCACTGCTAAGAATAACTTCTCCAATAATTGCTGAAACTGTATAAGAAATAATCCATGGAAGATAGAAACCTGCTCCTGCCATAACTATTAAGAAAATTGCTGAGAACAAAAAGAAACTTCCCTTTTTACCAATTTTATTACACATAAATACAAAAACGGTTCCTGAAAACAAACCTGCAACTCCCGGACTAATACAATGAGTAAATGCTCCTAATGGGAATAATGCAAATGTTACAATCATTGTAACAACCAAACTTATTGCTCCTAAAATAGCAACTAAAATCAAATCTTTAACTTTCATTTTCTTTTCCTCCTTTTATTTTTTGAAAAATATTAGTTAATTGATTTCTTTCTTTTAAAATAAAATCTTGTGAAATTTTTCCTTCTTCAAGGAATATCACTCTATCTACAACCCTTGACAATAATTCATAATCATGTGAAATTAAAATTATCGCTTTATCTTTTGATAAATTTTTTATAATATCTGAAATTACAAGCATATTATTAAAATCTAATCCACTTGTAGGCTCATCTAAAATCAAAACGTCTGAATTACTTTTAGCACAAATACCCATAAGTAATCTTTGTTTTTCTCCTCCTGAAAGAGAAAAAGGGTGAGAATTTCTCTTTTCATAAAGATTTACAATATTTAACATATCTAAGATTTCATCTTCTTTTAAATCTTTATTCGACAACAAAAACTCTGAAAATACACTTTCTGAAAATAATTGATAATCCACATCTTGCATCAAAACAAAAGGTAATTTTGAACTAAAAATTCCTCCAGAATTCTTTTTATATATTCCTGAAATTAATTTTGAAATTGTTGATTTTCCTACTCCGTTTTTCCCAACAAGTCCAATAATTTCTCCTCTATACACATCAAAGGAAATATCTTTTATAATATCTTTAAATTTAAGATTTTTAACTTCCAAAACTTTTTCATCTTGCTTGTAATTTTCTTTTTTTACCAATTCTTCATCAAAAGGATTTAGACTCCTAAGGTCATCTGCTCTGTAATTTAAAGCCTCTTTTCTCTCTAAATTTGCTATAAGTTTTCCGTTATTTATATGAATTAATCTGTCAAGTAATTCTTTCAAATAAAAAATTCTATGCTCAACAACAACTATCGTATATCCATTTTCTTTTAATTTTGAAAAAATTTCTTTTAAAAGTTCGATTCCAAGATAATCTAAATTTGCAGACGGCTCATCAAATATCAAAGTCTTGGCATCTAAGATAGAAACACAAGCAACGGATATTTTTTGTTTTTCTCCACCTGAAATTTCTAAAACATTTTTATTTAATATATTTTCAAGTCCAAAAAATTTAGAAATATTATCTATTTTTTCTAAAATTTCTTTTACTTCATATCCCAAATTTTCTAAAGTAAAAGCCAACTCTGAGGTAGTATTATCCGTAAAGAATTGTCCTCTTGGATTTTGAGAAACAGAGCCTATCATCTTACATAATTCATAATTTTTACAATCCTTAGTATTTTTATCATCAATAAAAATTTCTCCTAAAAGTTTTCCATCATGAATATGTGGAATAAGTCCATTTATACACTTATATATCGTAGATTTGCCTGAGCCTGATGCTCCTGTTATAAGTACTAACTCTCCTGTATTTATTTCAAAATTTATATCTTCTAATGCTTTCTTATCCGAATCTTCATAAGTGAAACTTACATTATTAAATTTTATCAATAAATCCACCTCCCCAAGCAACAATAAGTGCAATTAATACTACAATAAGAATAAAATCAACAATATCAAATTTTTTATAATAAATTGAATGCATATTATCTGTGCACATTGCACATCTTGTATATGCTGATTCAGTCATTTCAGATGCAATATTAGATGCTCTAAAAAGAGTTGGAACAATGTAGTATTCAAATCTTTTAAAAGGTTTGGTAAATGAAATATCTATTCCTCTAAGTTTTAATGCATTTCTTATAATTCTCTTTTCAGCAAAATAAATCGGAATAAATTTTAAAGTAATCGTGCAAGCAAATCTAATTTTTTTCCCTAGACCTAATTTTCCTAAAACATAAATCAATTCACTTGTTCTCGTATCCAATACAACTATTGTTGCAATCATAAATATTGAGCAAGTTTTTACATTTGAATAAACTACAAAGCCAACAAAAGAAAAAAAGGAAGTATCTGGTAGCTTTACAAAAAAAGTTATATATACACAAACAAGATAAAAAATTAAAAATTTCACAAATCTTTTAATCTTTCCGCTATAAATTAAAATAAAGGAACAAATGCAAAAATAAATTAAATCAATTTTAAAATTACTCCAGAGAGGAATAAGAGAACCGAAAATTAAATTCATAAAAATCAAAATAAATAAATTTATTCTACGCTCTTTTATCAAACTAACTCCTCCTTAAATTTGATATTTAGGTGCTGTAAAACAGCACCCATATCCTAATAACTATAATTTTCTGTTAAATTAGAATTTCTAACCATAGTATTATAAACTTTAGATTTTTCTAAAAGCTCACTATGTGTTCCTTGAGATTCTATCTTTCCATTTTCCATTACAATTATTTTATCTACATTTTCTATTGACTTCATTCTATGAGAAATTACCAATACAGTTTTATCTTTAATTAGTTTATTTAAACTTTCTTGTATTTTCATTTCGTTTTCAACATCAAGACTTGCACTAATTTCATCAAGCAAAATTATCGGAGCATTCTTTAAAAATGCACGAGCAATAGAGATTCTTTGTCTTTCTCCACCTGATAGTTTACTTCCATTTTCTCCAATTAAAGTATCGTATTTTTCAGGTAATTTTTCAATAAATTCTTCACAATTAGCAAGTCTTGCTGCCTCTTTTACTTGTTCATCAGTAGCATCTTTATTTCCAAATCTAATATTTTCTAAAATTGAAGTATTAAAAAGTGTAACCTCTTGAAAAACTATTGAAATATTTTCAAAAAGACTTTCTGTTTCCACTTCCTTAATATCATTTCCATCTATAATTATCTTTCCCTTATCATAATCATAAAGTCTTGACATCAATCTTAAAACAGTTGTCTTACCACAACCCGATGGTCCAACCAGAGCAGTAACCTCTCCTTGCTTTGCTACAAATGAAATATCATCAATAACTTTATTTTCGTTGTATCCAAATTCAACATTTTTAAATTCTATATCAAAATTATTTAATTTTTTAGGCTCTCCTTGTTGAACTTCAGCAGTTCTTAATTCTTTAATTCTTTGTAGATTTGCATCTAAATACATAAGCTCTGCAAGATTTGAAAACATACCGTTTACAGCATCAATTATCTTTGATGCACACATAATAAAAGCTACAAAATAAAGAAGAGAAACTTCACCATTCAAATAGAACATTGTTCCAAATAAAATGGTAGCACCAAGAGTTAAATTTTGAATATTAGTAGAAATACTTAGAAGAAGTACCATTTTAAATTCAGCTTTTATATGAATTTTTTCCGAATATTCAACATTTTCAAATATTTCTTTAGTAAATTTATCAACTTGGCCATAACTCTTTATCTCTTGTTGTAATTCAATAGCTTGTTGGAAATTTTCTGAAATATCTCTCATTATATCATAATATCTTTTATTGCCAACTAGTTGAATTTTTTTAGTAATAAAGATAAAACTCGTACTTATAATAATTGGAATTAATATGCAAAGAGCAAGTTTAAAACTGGCGAACATCAACATTGCAATTATTAGAATCAAATAAAATATTAATCCAATAACCTTTGGAATAGCATGACTCATTGCATGCTCAATAGTTGCAACGTCTTTCATTATAGTTTGAGAAAGGTCTGAAATATCATGTTTTGAAAAGAAAGAAAGTGGTAAATTTTTCAAAATATTTGCAATTTCAATTCTAAGATTTGCACTTTCCTTGTAAGTTTCATTATATAAATTGTCATATTCAATAGACATAATTACATACATCACGACAAGCATAACTAATATTCCAATGATAAAGAAAACTAGACTATTTGATTTCCCTTCAATAATATTTTGAACAAATATCATAAATAAAATCATTGGTATCATTAAGCTACAATATGATAAAAAAGAAGTAATTGATGCTTTTACAACTCCAACCGTACCTTTATCAGTTAATTGAAATATTCTTTTTAACATTTTCATAATTACATCCTCCATTCATTAGATTTAGAGAATAAATCTTGTAAAAATTTATATCTTCCACCAATTTCCATAAGCTCTTTATCAGTTCCTCTTTCAATGATTTTTCCATTATCTACAACTAAAATCTCATCTACATTTCTTATTGAACTTAATCTATGAGCAATCATAATTACTGTTTTATCCTTCATTAAATTAGAAAAAGCTAATTGTATTTCATGTTCGTTTTCAGGGTCAGATGCAGCCGATGCCTCATCTAAAATTATAATCTTCGCATCTTTTAAAATCGCTCTGGCAATGGCAATCCTTTGAGTTTCCCCACCAGATAAATATACACCTTTTGAGCCTATAACTGTATTTTCACGAGTTTTAAACTTATCTAAAATTTCTTCACATCTGGCAAGCTTTAAAGCATTCATAACCTCTTCGTAACTTGCATTTTCATTTCCAATTTTTACATTTTCAAAAATTGTAGTCTTGAAAAGTTTTGAATTTTGAAAAACAAAAGAAATATTATTCATAATCGCACCTCTTGAATATGAAGAAATATTTTTACCACCTATCAAAATTTCTCCGTCTTCAATATTATAAAAACCGGAAATCAATTTTGCGATAGTTGATTTTCCACCACCCGATGAACCTACAAGTGCATAAGTTTTATTTTCTTCAAGTTTAAAACTTAAATTTTCTAAAATATTTTTTGTGTCATATTTAAAAGTTACATTTTTGAATTCTATATTAAAATTAGAAAATTCTTCTTCGTTCCCATGATTAATATTATTTTTTCCCATTTCCACAAAAATATTTTCCAACTTATCTACTGCTTGAGTCGCCATAAATTGATGCATTCCAACATACATAATTCTCATAAAGCAACCAAATAATGTTCCTACAAAACAAGTAAAGAAAATTAATTTAATCATTATTTCTATATTAGATTGTCCACCGTTTGAGAACATAATCGCAAAAGGAATTACATACGCAGACGCTCCAAGCAAAAGAATTTGAAATATAACATAAGGATTTTTACAAGTTTTACTATAATCATAAGCACATTTAGAATAATCCATAATGGCATCATAAAAAGATTTAAAAGAAAAAATTGACGCTTTAAATATTTTTAAAACTTGCATTCCTCTAACATATTCAACTGCCTCACTATTAACTCTTTCCAATGCCTTATTATACTTATCCATAAATTCAACTTCACCAAACATAAGTTTTGTAAAAATTCCAGCTAAAATTGATAAAATAACAGTAGCAATTCCAAGATATAAATCTACTGCAAACATAATTCCAAATAAAAATATTGGAGTTATAACAGCAATTGTTATATCCGGAATTAAATGCGCAACAATCATATGTGTATCACTCGCATTATTATCTATAATTTTTCTAATTCTCCCTGACTCATTAACATCAAAAAATGCAAATGATGCACTCATCAAATGCTTTATCCCTGCCTTTCTAAGATTTGTTTCCAATCTAAATGCAAATAAATGAGTAAGCCCTACTGAAACAAAATAAACAAAAGATTGCAAAAGCATAACAACAAAAATGGTAATTGCATAATATTTTGCCTGTGTAAAATCTTTTTTCAACAAAAATTCATTTAAAAACTTATACAAAAACCAATAAGGCAACATTGAAAGTGCAGACGAAATAATACTCGTTATAATAGCAATATAAACAAGATATTTTTTGTCAGGCACATACTTAAATAATTTTTTGTAAATATTCATTTAACCCTCCTAATTTTTTTTATTCGGTATAAAATACCATATAGCAAAAATATTTTTAACTACTCCCATAAAAAATATTTTTACCTAACGACGTTGTCGTCATTTTAATTTATTATAACACTTTCAATATTGCTTTTCAATATATTTAATATTGATTTTTATTTTTATTTTTAATTTTAAAATATTTTTTAATAATAATGATTTAAAAAAATATAAATAAACAACAAAAAAGACAACCTAATATTTTAAGGTTGCCTTAAAAATTTTAACATATTCTTGGACGCTATTTTACAAAAATTAATTGTCAATTTATTCTTTTATAGAATTTTTTATCTTTTCCCAAAGTTTTAAACGATTAAGAATATTCTCTGATAAGAACTTTTTATTATTTTCATCTAATAAAAATTTATAAATATCTTCTGGAGAAACTTTTTTTATTTTATTTTCACTAACATTTTCTAAATTTTCAAGCTTTCCTTCTGTTGTAAATAAAAACACTTTTCCATCTAAATTTTCATATAGTTTAGTATCAATATCTATATCCCCCTGTTCTACTTGAGTAAAAGCTTTCTCTCCATTTTCATTAATCAAAACATATTCATAAAGCTGAGTTGATTTTAAACACAAAAAAGGTAGCACCTAAGCACTACCTTAATTTTTATCTATTTATTTTCTTCTTCATCTACTACTTCGTAATCAGCGTCAACTACATCATCTTTCTTTTGTTCTGCTCCTTGTGGATTAGCATTTTGATATAATTTTTCTGAGATTTTGTAGAATTCTTGAGTTAAAGCATCATTTTTAGCTTTAATATCTTCTGTATTATCAGTTGTTAAAGCTGTTTTTAATTCTTCAAGTTTTGAAGTAACTGCTGATTTTTCTTCTTCTGAAATCTTACCTTCTAAGTCTTTTAAAGTCTTTTCAGTTTGATATACTAGAGATTCAGCGTTATTTTTAACTTCTACTGCTTCTTTTTTCTTCTTGTCTTCTTGAGCAAATTGTTCAGCTTCTCTAACCTTTTTGTTGATTTCTTCTTCTGATAATTTTGTTGATGCAGTAATTGTAATCTTTTGTTCATTACCTGAACCTAAGTCTTTTGCATGAACATTTACAATTCCGTTTGCATCTATATCAAAAGTAACTTCGATTTGTGGAACTCCTCTTGGTGCTGCAGGAATACCTGTTAATTGGAATCTTCCTAATGTAGTATTGTCGTGAGCAAATTCTCTTTCACCTTGTAAAACATGAATATCTACTGCAGTTTGTCCATCAGCTGCTGTTGAAAATATTTGACTCTTCTTAGCTGGAATAGTTGTATTTCTTTCGATTAATCTAGTCATTACTCCACCCATTGTTTCAATACCTAATGACAATGGAGTTACGTCTAATAATAATAAGTCTTTAACTTCTCCAGTTAAAACTCCACCTTGAATTGCTGCACCGATAGCAACACATTCATCTGGGTTAATATCTTTTTGTGGTTCTTTTCCAATTAATTTCTTAACAGCCTCTTGTACTGCTGGAATTCTTGTTGAACCACCTACTAAAAGAACTTTATCAATTTCTGATGCAGTAAGTCCGGCGTCATTTAATGCCTCTCTAACTGGAACTAATGTCTTATCAACTAATGATGAAGTTAATTCTTCAAATTTAGCTCTCTTAATATCCATATTTAGGTGAACAGGCGCTCCGTCAACAGCAGTAATGAATGGTAAATTTACATTTGAAGTCATTGTAGTTGAAAGTTCTTTTTTAGCTTTTTCAGCAGCATCTTTTAATCTTTGCATTGCTGTTACATCTTTACTTAAATCTATTCCATTTTCTTTTTTGAATTCTGAAACAAGATAGTTCATTAAAACTTCGTCGAAATCATCTCCACCAAGTCTATTATTTCCTCTAGTAGATAAAACTTCAAAAACTCCATCTCCTATTTCTAATATAGAAACGTCAAATGTACCACCACCAAGGTCAAATACCATTATTTTATGTTGTTCAGTGTCTTTATCCATTCCATAAGCAAGTGCAGCTGCAGTTGGTTCGTTAATAATTCTCTTAACATTTAAACCTGCAATCTTTCCTGCATCTTTTGTAGCTTGTCTTTGGCTGTCTGTAAAGTAAGCCGGAACTGTAATTACTGCCTCTGAAACAGTTTCTCCTAAATAGCTTTCAACATCTGATTTAATTTTTTGTAAAATCATTGCTGAAATTTCTTCAGGGCTATAATCTTTACCATCAATTTTTACCTTGTAATCTGTTCCCATTTCTCTTTTAATTGAAATGATTGTTCTTCCTGCATTTGTAATAGCTTGTCTTTTTGCAGTTTCCCCTACTAATCTTTCTCCGTTTTTTGTAAAAGCAACTACTGAAGGAGTCGTTCTATTTCCTTCAACATTTGCAATAATTGTTGGTTCTCCACCTTCCATAACAGCTACTGCTGAGTTTGTTGTACCTAAATCAATACCTATAATCTTTGACATAATATTTTCCTCCTAATTATTCACTAACTTTAACCATACTAGGTCTAATTACTTTATCTTTAATTTTATATCCTTTTTCAAAAGTTTCTAATACGACACCACTTTCAACTCCGTCTTTACTTTCAGTCATAACTGCATTATGTAAATTTGGGTCAAAAACAGCACCATCGCTTTCAATTTCTTCCAACATTTCAGTTTTTAAAATTGATTCAAACTGCTCTTTAATCATAATAAAGCCTTTAACTACATCATCATCAACATTAAGATGAACAAATGCTCTATTAAAATTATCTAAAACAGGTAATAACTTCAAAATTAAGCCTTCATTTGCAAGTATAATAGAATTTGACTTTTCTCTTTCAGTTCTATTTCTATAATTTACAAAATCAGCTTGAAGTCTTAAAAGTTGATTTTTTAATTCTTCAATTTCTGAATTTAATTTTTCCTCAACTTCATTAGAAGAATTTTCTTCTAAATTTTCATTAGATACTGTTTCAGTATCTTCTTTAATTTCATCTTCTAAAATTTCTTTATTTTCTTCCAACTATTTCGCCTCCCGTCATTTTAAAATATCATTCATTCTATCATTTAAAGTTAACATAGTTGATATTATCTTTTCATAATCCATTCTAGTTGGACCAATAACAGCTATCTTTCCTTTACTACCATTTCCTAAATCATAAGAAGTAGCAACAATGGTATTCTCAGTTAAAAAGTCTTTATTATTTTCACTTCCGATACTAATATAAATTTCATTTCCATTATAACTTAAAAACAAATCTTCCAATTCATTTTTATCTTCTAAGAAATGAATAAGTTCTTTAGCCTTATTCATATCCCTATACTCCGGAAAATTAAATATATTTGAAATACCTTCAAGCTCAATATCAGACTTTTCAGTTTTTGAAACCTCTTTTTCTATCAAGTCGGAAACTTCTGTAATAAATGGAATTTTTGAAACAAAAGTAAGTTTTAAAAACTCTAATCTTTCATTCAAATCAGATACTTTAACATTTATCAAATATTTCTTTAAATAAAATATCAGTTCTTGTAAAATTTCTTCATTAATACTGTTTTTAACATCAAAAACGGTATTAACAACTTTTCCTGTGTCAAAAACTAAAACCAAAACATAATAATCTCCACTTATATTTATAACATCAATACTCTTTACAGAACAATCCATATAATCTGTAATCATAGTTGCCGTTATACATTCTGTAACCTCAGAAATTATCTTCGCAGATTCTTTAAAAATCTTATTTTTTTCATTAATATGCTTTGCCAGAACGTCAATTCCATACATATTTTTTGAAATTTCGTCAAAATGTGAAGATAATAAATAATTAACATAATGTCTATAAGCCTTATCCGACGGAATCCTACCGGAAGATGAATAGGCCTTGTTTAAAAAACCAAGCTCTTCCAAATCACTCATTTCATTCCTAACAGTAGCTGAACTTATTCCCATATCATATTGTTTGGAAATTGTCCTTGACCCAATAGGCTCAGAAGTACTGATATAACTATCTATTATGGCATATAAAATTTTCAATTTTCTATCATCAAGCATTTTATCACCTCTTTTTAGCACTCAACCTCTTAGACTGCTAACAATATTATATTACTATTATTCCCCTATGTCAAGTTTTAAAACAAATTTATTTAAAATTTATTTAAAATTTATTTAAAATTTATTTTCATGCACAAAAAAAGTAGCCCTAAGGCTACCTTTAAATACCTATTTAACTTATGCTTTAGCGATTTTTTCTCCAAATGCTACACAGTCATCTTCGTCTTCTGGTGTTGGACAATCATATACGCAAAGAGGTTCAGCTACGATTTTAGCTCCAACTCCTTCACATCTAACTTTCCAGTCTTTCATCCATTTTTGTCCTTCGTTCCATTCATAAGAACCGAATAAAGCAATCTTTCTTCCGTTTAATTCTTCTTCAACTTCTTCAAACATTGGTTCGAAACTTGATTCTTCAAGAACTTCATCTCCCATTGCTGGGCAACCAAATGCAACTAAGTCGAAATCGTTTAACATATCTGCTCCAAAATCATCACAGAAAATTACTTCAACTTCTGAACCTGCGTTTTCAATTCCTTCGGCGATACAATCAGCCATTTTTTCAGTATTACCTGTACCTGACCAATATACAACTGCTACTTTCATTTAAAAGTCCTCCTTAAAATTTAACTAACAAAGTAAAAGTTTATTGTATTTAAAAGTAAAATACAATACAATTAAATTTTCAACAATATTAGTTTTATTGTAAATTTAATTAATAATTTTTACAAGATAATAATAACAATAATCTAAAATTTTGTCAACTATTTTAAAATTTTTTATAATTAAAATAATTTTATTTTAATACTATATAAATTATAAAGTTACTACATCTGCCTTTAGTTTATATATAACGTCTTTTCTCTCAACGATTATATTTACTTTTTTTGAAAGTTCTTCATCATTTTTTATTTTTTCCAATAATCTTTTTGACGGATTAATCGTATAGGCATTTCCAAATCTTCTAAGCATTGATAAATCTCCTGTGGTATCTCCATAAGCAAAAGATTTTTCAATATCTATATCATACTTCTCAATCAGTTCTTTACAAACTCTATCTTTATTTTCACTATCCCACATTGGAAGAATTTCACCATTAAATTTTCCATTTTCATCGTATAGATACTTTGTAGCTCTATATTCTGTAATATCATATTTCTTAGCCATTTCTTCAACTAAAAAGTCCGGACTTCCAGAAACAAAAAATATTAAATGACCATTCTTTTTATGAAATTCTAATTGATTTCTTGAAAAAAGATAAACTCTTTCACACACTTTTTGAACAGATTGTTCAGCTATAAACTTATTATATTCAACGTCAAAGCCTTTTAAATCTGTAATATATTTTTCAGCAAGTGCCTCAATATAAGCATCATAAGCCCCATATCTATTAACATATTCCATATATAATTGCTTTACATCATTGACCCAAATACTCTCATCTAAAATTTCATATTTTATAAGTCTTTTAAAATGTTCAATCATCAAAGATTCTCTCGCAATAGTTCCGTCAATGTCAAAAAAACTGGCTATATTAGACATACAATCACCTACTTTTTCCTAAAGTTCATAAGTATTAAAGCATAGAAAAGTGAAACCACTCCACTTGTACCTATAATCATTGCATAATACAATGAATTAAGTCCTCTTGGAGTTATAATATTTGTCCAACCATCTGCTAAAAATACTGTTCCTGTTATTATTAAAACAAATGCAGGAATAAACTTTAAAAATCTATATTTTGCTCTGCTAAGCAAATAAGTTACAAGCATTCCGACAAATATCGCAAGCAACACGATAACAACAGATACTCTTTTTTTCAATAAAATTTCAAATAATTCCTTCATACTAAAACCTACTTTCTAATTCTTCTTTAAGTTCCGGTAAAGATTTAAGACATACATTGTCTTTGCTTATTTCCAACAAATCTAAAACTTCACACAAATCATCATAATGAGAAACCTCTATTTCCATATAAGGATATGGATAAACCTCCTTATCCCAAACATCAATATCTATATGTGCTTTTTTAAATGAATATGAAGTTCTAAACTTTTTCTCAATATCTAACTTATCATATCCCAAAAATTTTAAAATCTTTAGCATTTCAGAGCTATTTTCCAAAGGTACATTGTATTCATTAAACTCTTTAAGAATTTTATTTGCCTTATGTTCTTTGTAAGTAAGTTCCGAATTTATTTCTTTTCCATTTTCATCTAAAAATTTTCTAATTCTTAAAAAACTTCCCCTTGGAATACAATCAAACTTCGAAGAAGATAATCTTATATTCTCCTGATTTTCAGTTCGTAAAAACTTTGCGCCTAAATTTTTTAACTTTTCTTTTACTTCTTCAACATCTATATTTAAAATCTTAACTTCTAACTCTTTTTCCATTTTATCTCCTAATAAGTCTTGGAATAAATTTTAAGTAATCGGCAGAAAGACAATGAAACTCTATACCATCAACAACCTCATCAACAACATTATTTAACGAATGTGCGTGTAAATGCCCATATAAAACAATTTTTATATTATGCTCTTTTGCAAACAATCCAAAGTCATTAAGTGTTCTGTCCTTTTCTACCGGTGGATAATGGAAAAGACAAATTATTTCCTTTTCCTTATTTTTAACAGAATTGAAACTAAGCTCTAACCTCATAAGCTCTCTATTATAGATTTTTCTGTCCGTACTTTCAGAAAATTCAGAGGACTTTGGAGAAAGCCAACCTCTTGTTCCGATAAAGACATAATCTTCAGTTTCAATACTATTATTTTGTAAAAAAAACATATTTTTTAAATTTAATTCTTTTATCTTATTTAAACTACTCCACCACAGGTCGTGATTACCTTTTAAAAAAATCTTTTTTCCTGGAAGTTCTTCAATTCTCTTTAAATCATTATAAGCCTCTTCAATCTTCAAAGCCCAAGAAATATCACCCGGAACAATAACATAGTCATCATCCTTTACAATTTCTTTCCAAGATTTAAACATTCTTTCTTCATAGTTTTCCCAAGCGGAGCCAAAAACCTCCATTGACTTATCTCCAGTATAATCTAAATGCAAATCAGATAAACCGTATATCATTCTATCTCCTAAACAAATTTTTTAACATTTTCAATACTTTGACTTGCAACCATATATCCCTCTTTATACAAATCGACAACATCTTGCATATTAGTTGTAAACGACTTGAATTTTAAAGGATTAATAGGTGCAAAAACAATAGCTTTTTCATCTTTTTCTAAGCTATCAATTAAATCCATAGTCTTATTATATCTATCTTTTTCATTTTCCATTGATTCTATAAATTTCGGATAATCTTTATAACCAAATCTTACGATATCACTAATATCAGAATTTGTTCTTCTGTATCCTCTATTTTTAGCAAGTAAAATCACAAATTTTTCATAACCTTTTTCAATCGCCCTTTCAAGTGGATTCGTATTATACATTCCACCGTCAAAATATGGAATTCCATCAATCACAACACATTTTGCCATATCAGGAAGAGCAGAAGATGCTATTATCTTATCAACCATATCTAAAGTATTTTTAGCATCTTTTGATGAAAAGAATTTATAACTACCATCAATCAAAGAAGTAACACCTGCCTCAAATTCAGTTTCAATATTTTTATCAAATTCAGGAAAATCAAAAACTCCATTAACCATAGCTTTTAAATCTATCGGCTCTGATGAATTTTTTAAAATTTCCATATTATTTGCAAATTCTAAAAATAATTTATTAACATCAAAAGCAATACCACTAACAAATTCAAAACCTGTAATTGCTCCGGCAGATACGCCGACAACATAAGGAAATTTAATTTCATTTTCTTTAAAACAATCCAAAACACCTTTCAAAAAGGCACCTCTCATCGCTCCGCCTTCAATTACCAACGCAACTTTATTATCCATAAAATACCTCTCATCTTATTAATTATATTTATTATTTTACCATAAAACAAAAAAATATACAAAAAAAGTAAGCCTATTAAACTTACTTTTTTGTAGTTTGAAAACAAATTTATTAATTAATATAAATTAAAATCATATCCATTATTTTTAGATTTTTATTTAACAACTATGTTACAAATTTTTCCAGGAACAAAAATTTCTTTTACTACTGTTTTTCCTTCGATGAATTTTTTAACACTTTCGTTGTTGTAAAGTTCTTCTTTAAAATCTTCAAATTTTGCATCCTTTGCAATCATTAAAGTAGCCCTAACTTTTCCGTTTATTTGAATTGGCATTTCTACTTCTGTATCAATAGTTTTTGATTCATCATACTTTGGCCAAGTTTGTTCGAAGATATATCCTCCAAAATTCATTTCTTGCCATATTTCTTCTGTAATATGTGGAGAAACAGGATTTAATAAAATTAAAAATATTCTTAAATCTTCTCTTGAAATTTCTTTTGCAGAATAAAATTCGTTTATCAAAGTCATAAGTGATGCTATTGCAGTATTAAATTTAAGATTTTCAAAATCTTCTGAAACTTTTTTAATTGTCTTATGGATTGACTTTTCTAAAGATTTTGTCATTTCTTCACTAGAATTAGTTATTTCTTGTAATTTCCAAACTCTATCTAAGAATTTTCTACAACCGTTAATTCCACCGTCAGACCAAGACGCACTTCTTTCAAAATCTCCTAAGAACATTTCATAGCATCTTAAAGCATCTGCTCCATATTTGTCAATCATTTCGTCAGGATTTACTACATTTCCTCTTGATTTAGACATTTTTTCTCCATTTTCTCCAAGAATCATTCCATGAGAAGTTCTTTTTAAATATGGTTCTTTTGTATTTACAACTCCTATATCATAAAGGAATTTATGCCAAAATCTTGAGTATAATAAGTGCAATGTTGTATGTTCCATTCCACCATTGTACCAATCAACTTGACCAAAATAATCTAAAGCCTCTTTCCCAACAAGACTTTCTTTATTATGTGGGTCCATATATCTTAAATAATACCAAGAAGACCCTGCCCATTGTGGCATTGTATCTGTTTCTCTTTTTGCCTTTCCACCACATTTTGGACAAGTACAATTTACAAAATCATCAATTTTTGAAAGTGGAGATTCTCCAGTTTCAGTTGGTTCAAATGAATCAAGCTCGGGTAATCTTAATGGTAATTCTTCTTCAGGAATAGCAACCCAACCACATTTATCACAATGTACTAGAGGAATCGGTTCTCCCCAATATCTTTGTCTTGAGAAAACCCAATCACGAAGTTTGAAATTAGTCTTTTTATTTCCTATTCCAAGTTCTGATAAATATTCAAAAATCTTTTCTTTTGCATCTTTAACTGAAAGTCCATTTAAAAATCCTGAATTAACCATAATTCCTGTATTAGTGTCTGTATATGCTTTTTCATTAACATTTTCTCCACCACTTACTACTTCAACAATTTCCAAGCCAAATTTTTTAGCAAAGTCAAAATCTCTGGTGTCATGAGCAGGTACAGCCATAATTGCTCCACTTCCGTAAGTCATCAAAACATAATCTGAAATAAATACTGGAATTTCTTTTTGTGTGCAAGGATTGATTGCAGTAATTCCGTCAATCTTAACTCCTGTTTTCTCTTTATTCATTTCTGTTCTTTCAAATTCAGATTTCTTTTGAACTTCTAAAACATATTTTTCAATTTCTTCTTTATTTTTTATTTTGCCAGCATATTTTTTTAGTAATGGATGCTCACAAGAAATAACCATATAAGTTGCTCCAAAAATTGTGTCAGGTCTAGTAGTATAAACTAAAATATCATCATCAATATCTTTCATTTTAAATTTAACTTCCATACCATAACTTCTGCCAATCCAGTTGATTTGTTGAGTTTTAACTCTATCAATAAAATCAACTTCTTCAAGGTCGTCTATAAGTCTATCTGCATATTCAGTTATCTTCAACATCCATTGATTTTTAACTTTATGTATAACTTCTCCACCACATCTTTCACAACAACCACCTACAACTTCTTCGTTAGACAAACCAACTTTACAAGACGTACAGAAATTTATAGGCATTTCCATTTTATATGCAAGACCTTTTTCAAACATCTTCATAAAAATCCATTGAGTCCATTTGTAATAATCAGGGTCTGTTGTATTTATTTCTCTGTCCCAATCAAAAGAAAAACCAATGCTCTTTAATTGTTTTTTGAAATTCTTAATATTATTTTTTGTTACAATTTCAGGATGAATTTTGTTTTTCATCGCATAGTTTTCAGTTGGAAGACCAAAAGCATCCCAACCCATAGTGAATAAAACATTTTGTCCTTCAAGTCTTCTCTTTCTACTTACAACGTCTAATGCAGTATATGGTCTTGGGTGTCCAACATGAAGTCCTTGTCCTGACGGATAAGGAAATTCTATCAATGCATAAAATTTTTCTTTATCATTTATTTCGCATTTAAAGGGTTTTTTTTCGTCCCAAATATCTTGCCATTTTTTTTCAATATTCTTTGGCTCATAATTTTTCATAACATTCCTCCATTCATAATATAAAAAAACTTCCGTCTCGAAAAGAGACGAAAGTTGAAATTTCCGTGGTACCACTCTAATTAGTAATTAACTCACTCTAAGATTATAACGTAATCAACGGCTTTCGCATTTCATGAGTAAATTCAATATACTAAAATATCATTTCACACCAAACAATGACTCTCTTAAAAATTAAATATATTTACTACTTTCAATCAAAAATTTTCTAAATTTACAATACAAATATTTTATCATATCTTTTATTTTTTTTCAATACATCAAAGTTCAAAATCAAAGTTTTTCTTGATGAATCGTTTAAAGAAAATATAATTTAACATTCCCTTTAAAAAAGTACAAAAAGAAATTACAACCCACATATAGCTTATATTCAATTTTGAATAAAAAACTAGATACGCAAGTGGAATTCTCAACGCATTTGAAAATGTACTTATTATCGTAGGCGTTTTTGTATTTTTAAGTCCGTTAAACATTCCTGAAATTCCTATTTCAAGAGCTAAAAATATTTCAGAAAAAGCTAAAATTTTTAAATAACTAACACCCATTCTAATGGTATTAACATCATTTTTTATAAATAGTCTGATTATGTAGTCTGATGAAAAATATAAAAAGAATGAACAAAAAATTCCAATTCCTAAAATTATCTTAAGACCTTTTTTATATCCCAAAACTATATTATCATAATTTTTAGCTCCATAATTTTGACCAATCAATGCACAAAGTGCAATAGAAAAGCCTTCAACAGTCATCCAGTTTATGGCCTCTATCTGTACTGCAACATTCTCTGCTGCAACGGCACTTTCTCCCCAACTTGCAATTATTCTAAGTAAAATAGTTGAGATAAAAGCAAATATACAAGATTTAAAAGCAGTTGGAACTCCAAGTCTTAAAACCTCATAAAAAGTTGGCTTACTGAAATTTTTAATTAAATTAAAGCCTTTTAAAATTTTACCATCTTTAATTGAAAAAATCACAAAAATGCTTGTAACAACTATTTGAGATAGAGTTGTAGCAACAGCTGCCCCTCTAACTCCAAGCTCAGGTAAACCAAAATAACCATAGATTAAAATCGGGTCTAAAACTATATTTATAATAAGCCCTAATGAATTTGCAATAAATGGAACTTTACTATTTGCTGAGCCATTAAAAACTCCTGAAAATAGTGGATTTAAAAAAGTAAAAGGAACTCCTAATATAACAACTTTCAAATAACTATTTGCAAGTGAAATTACTAACTCACTCTTTATGTTAAAAAACTTAATTACATCTAATCTAAAAATATATAATAATATCGCAAAAGTAATAGACATAAATAAATTTATAACAACAGAAGTGTCAATATATTTTCTAAATTGCTTATCATCTTTGGAGCCTACACTATATGCAACACCTATTTCTATCCCTGTTTTTGAAACCAAAACAAGAGAATTAGCAAACCACATTATAAATGCTACTATTCCAACACCTGCTATCGCCTCTGTTCCCAGCTTTCCTACCCAAAACGTATCCATTAAAGTGTAAGACATCTGTATAAAAGAAGTCGTCATTATTGGAAGAGATAACATAAATAAATTTCTATATATTCTATTATCTAATAAATTTATTTTTTTCATAAACAATTCCTAAAGTTCATTTAATAAATCTTTTATATCTTCAACGCTTTTCTTGTACTTCTTATCACAGAAATTACAAGAAATTTCTATCTCTTTTCCCTCTTTCACTATATCATTAAGCTCTTTTTTACCTAAACTTAACAGCATATTATCTATCTTTTCATCACTACAATTACATTTATAATGAATAATCTTTTCTTCTATGATTCTAATGTTAAAAATCTTTAAAATAGAACAAATATAATCATAAAAACTCATATCATCAGACTTGGAGTTAATATAATTTTCCAACTCAGTTTTAAACATATCTGAGTAAATTGTAAATTGTGATAAATCTTTTTCTGTATAATTCGGCAAAAGCTCCATCATAAAACCAAAAGAAATATAATCGTCAAGAACCTTTTTTACTTCCAAATTAACTGACGTTACAGTTTGATTGGAGGCGCTAAAATAATTAGTAAAATTTTCACTAATATTTGAAGAAATTATACTTGTCTGTCCAATATATGGAGATTTTAAACCTAAATCTTTTATCAAAACAAGTATTCCATTATCTCCAATAAAATCTTTAGAAATCTTTCCCTTTTCATAGATTTTATCGTATTTGCTTAAATTTTTATTTTCTAAATATCCGGTTATAAATGAATTGTTATATAACTTGGAAATAATAAGACCACAATCCCCATTTGTCTTTAATTTTAAATCTATACTATCAGTGTCGTTTTTTAAATCGGAATATAACAACGCATTCATCGTTAAAATTTTTCCCATTTCAATATTTGCACTAACAGAACTTTTTTGTAATTTTTCAAAATCTTTTACAATATCATCAGTAAAAGCGAAAAAAAATCGCATTGAATTATGCTCATCAATACATCTTAATATCTTTGCCATAAATACTCCTTTACATTAATTACATATAAAATTATATAATAAAAACCCAAAGAAATCAATCAAAATTTAAAATAGCAAGTTGTAAAACCTGCTATTTTAATATCTTTTTTCATATTTTTCTTTTCTTCTTCGTACCAATTTTTCCATTCAATATTATGCTCTACAAGAAAAATCGGAAAAATTTGCCATAATTCTTCTAAACTCATTTTATATAATTTACTCATAATTTTTCTCCTATAATTTAAAAAATCTCCTAAAATAGGAGATTTTACTTCTTGCTTAAAATTATATTATACAAATTTTAACTAATAATTAAGTTATTTAATTTTTATTATAATTTAACAACACCAGAAGCTTGAGGACCTTTAGCGCCATCTACTACTTCAAATTCAACAGCCTGTCCTTCTTCTAAAGTTCTAAATTCACCAGTTTCTTCTAATGCTGAATAATGTACAAATACATCTTCTCCGTTTTCAGTAGAGATAAATCCAAATCCTTTAGTTGCATTGAACCATTTTACAGTTCCCTTCATATCCTTTTATCCTCCAATACTATAGGAAATATGTAATATTTTAATATTACCTTATTACTATAACACAATTGGAAGAATAAAGCAATAGCTATCATTATAAAAGTAAAATTTATTTATCATCAAGCATACTTAATTGGTTTTCCATTTGCTTTCTTAATTTTTCTTTTTCATAGTAGCATTTTCTACAAAGAGGCTCATAACTTTCTGATGCACCAAGTTTTATTCTTTCGTCATCTTGTGTTTTTCTGTAACTAACCCAAGCATCAACTCCACAATTTGCACAAACGGCATGATGCTTATAAAGATAATCAGCTCTTGGCATAAGTTCCTTTACAAGTTCAAAAGGTTCAGCCTTAAAGTCCATATCAAGTCCTGCAAGTACGATTGTAAATCCATTTTCTAAAAATAAATTTAAAGTTTCAACTATTTTACATATATCTCCTTTAATGAATTGTACTTCATCAATACCGATGATGCTTGCCTTACTTGTTTTCATAAATTCAATAATATCATCAATATTCTCAACCGGAATTGCCTTCATTTTATTATTGTCATGAGTAACAATTTCTTTGTCAGCATATCTATTATCAAACTTAGGCTTAAAAACTATCGTTTCATATTTTGCGATTTCAAATCTATTTAAATCTTTCCATAAACTTGAAGTTTTACCGGAGAACATACTTCCGGTATGTAAAATTAATTTTCCTTTATATTGATGCATAACTAACCCTCAAAAACAACTTCTTCCACAGATAAAATTACAATATCTTCCAAAGGTTTGTCATTTGAACAATAAGTATTTGCTATTTCATCAACAACTTCCATTCCTTTAAAAACTTGACCAAAAACAGTATGTTTAAAGTCTAACCAAAAAGCTCCACCATTTTTTTCATAATTTTCAACAACTTCATCAGGATATATTTTCTTATCAGAATTTTTCAAATAATTTATATAATCATCAGAAATCTTGCTATTTTGAACAATGAAAAATTGACTTCCATTTGTATTTGGTCCGGCATTTGCCATTGACAATGCTCCTCTATAATTTCTAAAATTAATGTCAAATTCATCTTCAAAAGCCTCTCCCCAGATGCTTTCACCACCCATTCCTGTGCCTGTTGGGTCGCCACCTTGAATCATAAAATCTCTAATAACTCTATGAAAAATAACTCCATTATAGTAGCCTTTTTTAGAAAGTGTAATAAAATTTTCACAAGCCTTAGGAGCAACTTCGTTAAAAAGCTTAAAAGAAATTTCTCCTACATTTGTTTTCATAACATAAATTTTTTCGCCAATTTTTGGCATTTCCAATTGTGACATACTACTCTCCTTTATAATTTCTTCTTAAAATTCCTCTATATACTAAAGTTATGTATCTTCCCTTAAAAAATTCAGCATCTTCAAATTCGCCTTCAATTTTAAGTCCACATTTTTCCATAACTCTTCCGGAGGCAACATTTTCTTTTATATGAAGTCCACAAACTTTATTAACTTTTAATGTATTAAACGCATAATCAAGCATAAAGTTTAAAGTTTCACTCATATATCCTTTATTCCAATATTTTTTATTCAAAACATATCCAAAAGTCAAGGAATTATTTTTTATATCTGCTCTAAAATCAAAACTTCCAATACATTTATTAGAAATTTTTTCAACTATGGCAAAACAATATTCATTTTTCATAAAAATATCTTCAACAACTTTTTTAGTTTCTATAAGATTTTTATGTTTATCCCAAGTAACAAATTCACAAGTTTCATCATCACTTCCAAATTCGTAAACATCATCTATATCATCTAAATTAAATTTTCTAAAAATCAATCTTTCACTTTGCATAATAAATCCTCACTAAATTCTAAACCTGTTTTATTTAAAATACTAAAAAAGTATTCATCAGGTAAAACTGTAAAATTCATATTTTCATTTGTAATTGGGTGTAAAAATTCCAAATTATACGCATGTAGCATTTGTCCATTCGCCTTTATCTTTTCGTTTTTATTTCCATAAGTTTCATCTCCCACAATAGGATGATTCAAACTGCTAAAATGAACTCTTATCTGATGAGTACGTCCTGTGTGAAGAGTAACGCAAACTAAAGAATATTTTAAATTTGAGCTTAAAATACTATATTCTGTAAGTGCATCTTTACCTGATTTGCTTTTTACACTCATTTTTTTTCTATCTTTCTCATCACGACCGATAGGTTTATCAATGAAACCATGTTCTTTTGAAAAACTTCCATTACAAATTGCCAAATATTTTTTCTTTATAGCTCTATTTGAAAACATTTCAACTAATTGTAAATGTGTTTCATCATCTTTCGCACAAATTATAAGCCCTGTTGTATCTTTATCCAATCTATGAACAATACCCGGTCTTTCAGTATTTGCCATTGATAATTTGCAATGATTTAAAAGCGCATTAACCAAAGTATGTTCTTCATTTCCAACAGCAGGGTGAACAACCATATTCCTTGGTTTATTTAGAATTATTATATAATCGTCCTCATATACAATATCTAATTTTATATCTTCAGCTATTAACTTTGTTTCTTTTTTTTCTGGAATTGAAACAAAAATTTCATCTCCAATTTTCAATATAACATTCGGTTTTACATTCTTACCATTTACCAAAACCAAATTTTTCTTTATTAACTTTTGAATTGAAGTTCTTGATAAATCAGAAATTTTAAGAGATAAAAACGCATCACATCTAATCTCTTTATCACAAATATATTTTAATTCAGTCAAAAATTACACTCTCCAATCTATCGGTTTAACTCCCTTGCTTATCAAAAAGTCATTCGCCTTAGAGAACGGTTTACTTCCAAAAAATCCTCTATGTGCAGAAAAAGGAGATGGGTGCATACTTGTAATTATAAAATTATTTTCATCTTTTTTAATTAAATTACTCTTTGAAATTGCAAAATTTCCCCAAAGCACAAAAACTTTAGGATAATCAAAATTTGAAATTATTTCAATGACTCTGTCTGTGAAAATTTGCCAACCTATATCCTTATGTGAATTGGGTTTTGCTTTTTCAACAGTAAGAGTTGCATTTAGTAAAAATACTCCCTGTTCAACCCAAGAAGTTAAATCCCCATGAGTTGGTGGTGTAATTCCTAAATCAGAGTATAATTCAAGATAAATATTCCTAAGTGAAGGGGGAATCCTTTCTCCCTTGTTCACTGAAAAGCTCATTCCATTAGCTTGATTTTCTCCGTGATATGGGTCTTGTCCAAGTATTACAACCTTAATATCCTTAGGATTTATTTTATTAAAAATATTAAAAACAAATTCATTAGGTGGAAATATTGTCTTATTTTTATATTCCTCATTTAAAAAATTTTTCATTTTAACAAAATATTCTTTTTGAAATTCATCTTTTAAATATTCATTCCAAGCTACATAGTTTGAACTCATCTTAATTCTCCTTTTTAGAAAATGAAATAACTATAAGTAAAAAACAAGCTACACAAATATAAATATCTGCAAAATTAAAAACCGGAAAATCGTACAAGCCACCAAATCTTGTATGAATAAAGTCAACTACAAAAGAAAATCTGATTCTATCAATACAATTTCCCAATGCTCCACAAGCTATTAAAGCATATAAAACTTGCTCTATCTTAGAAATTTTTTCTTTATTTTTATTTATATAAAATAAAATTGTCAAAAAAGCAACTAAAGAAATAAAAATAAAGAAATATTTATATCCACTAAAGCTTCCAAAAGCCACTCCAGTATTTTCAACATAAGTAAATTCTAACCAATCTTTAATGATAACAACTGAATCTACTCCTTTAAGTTTGGTTAAAGTAATGTATTTAGTTAGTTGGTCTAAAAATAGCCCAATAATTAAAATTACATATATCATATAGAATACCTCTTAACATTAACAACATATTTATTCTTTTTAGTAAAACCACACAAGCAATCTACCTTAAACTTTCCCTCTCCTCTTATTGAGATAATATCATTTTCATTTATCTTCTTGTCAAAATCTTTACACTCTTCATAATTCAGCTTAACATTTCCATTTTTTATAAACTTTTGAGAAAGCTCTCTTGAAGTTCTTGCAAGTTCTTTTACAAAACAATCCAATCTTAAACTTGAAACAATTATTTTTTCATCTTCATACTTTTTAAAACTTGTAGGAATAAAGTTTTCATTTAAAATTTCTAATTTTAAATCTTGTCTTGAAAACTCAAGACCATTTGAAAATATAAAAGTTCCAATAGGCTTTAAACAATACACATACCAGTAACCGTCAATTTTTATAATCTCTCCAATTTTTTCACGACTTATCCCTAAATGTAAAATACTTCCTAAAATATTTCTATGCTCTATTTTGGAAATATCTTTAAATCTTAAAGTTTCTAAATAGTCATCTAAAACATAATCGTCTCTATAAAAAATTACAAATTTTCTTTCAAAATCTTCGTCAGAAAAAATAATATCATAATTCAAGTCAAAGTTTTTTAAAACTCTTTTTACATACTCAAATTCCAAAGGAGTAAAAAAGTTAGAAACAAATATGTCCTTATAACTTTTTTCCATAGAAACAAGACCATCTAAAAATTTATTGATGGTCTTTTTTACTTCTATATTATTAATATTATCTAAAATCTTAAACTTATCAAATGATTTCATTTAATTATAATTGATAAAATCCGTTATTTTCGATTTGGTCTTTAACTTTTCCATCAATATCAATTCCCTTAGGAGCTAATATAAAAATGTCTTTTGTAACTTTTTGGATTTTTCCACTTAAAGAATAAATACCACCACTTACAAAGTCAAAGATTTGTCTTTTCTTATCAACTTCTAACATTTCTAAATTTAATACAACAACTTTTCCCTTTAAAACATCATCTAAAACTTGAGTTCCATCATCAAAAGTTATCGGTTCTCTAATAGAAATTAAAAATCTGCTAATATTTGGCATTGTAACCACATTAGATTTTTCTTTTTCTAAAGCTAATTTACTACTAGCGTTTTTAGCATAAGTTTCTCCAACTGATTTAGGTTGTTTTTCTACAACCACTTCTTCTTCATAATCATCGTATTCATCTTCTAAATCATCATTTCCAACAAATTTCTTTATTTTGTCCATAAAGCCTGCCATAACGTTCCTCCTCATATTTTTATTTTTTATAACAAGCGAAAATTTAAAATTTTCTAATTGTAATCTAAACATTATTCAACTAACAAATTAACATTTGATATAGTTTCTTTTACCAAATATTGAAGTTCCAATCCTTATAAGATTAGCGCCTTCCTCTATGGCAACTGTAAAATCATTACTCATTCCCATAGATAATATTTTCATATCCACATTTTTTAAATTTAATTTTGAAATTTCATCAAAAAGACTTTTCATCTTTCTAAAATAAACTCTTGTATCCTCAATATTTTCACAATATGGAGCCACAGTCATAAGTCCATTTACAAAAACATTATCTCTTTTTGAAATTTCTTTTATAAAATCAAATACATTCTCCTCAAAAATACCAGATTTACTTTCTTCTTTTCCGATATTTACTTCAACTAAACACTTTACAATAATTCCCTTGTTTTTTGCCTCCAAGTCCAATTTATCTAAAAGTGAAATTCTATCCAAAGAATGTATCAATTCAACCTTATCAATTATAGACTTAACCTTATTCGTTTGAAGATGACCAATCATATGAAATTTAACTTTTTCCTCAAAATATTCATACTTTTTTAAAATTTCTTGAACTTTATTTTCTCCAAAAGTGTTAAAGCCTAAATCTATCGCCTCCTGAATCTTATCAACATCAACAGTCTTTGAAACAGGTAATAAAAATATTTCTTTTTCATCTCTATTTACATTTTTACAAGCTAGAGATATTTTTTCTCGTATATTATTTATATTTGATTTCATTATTTTAAAATTGCTCCTTCTTTAATCTTACTAGCATCTTTTAAAATATTAGAAAAAATTCCAACCGAGCTATTAACAGAATCAATATAAACCTTAGAATTTATCTTGTCGATAAATTTAATCACAACCTTTGACCTCTTAATATTATTAAAAGAATCAACAGTTAAAACATAATTTTCTCCATCTTTAGAAGTCAATGCACTAGAGGGTAACTCAAAAGCACCGGTAACAGATTTTACTACATTTAAATCTATAAATCTCTTATCTGCAACTTCGTTAAAAGCTGATGAGAATTGAGCAACTATTAAATCATATTCTGAACCACTCTTTATATTTTTTATAACTCCAGTAGCAACAGAATCTCCAATATTTACCTTTATGCTATTATTTACAGCTATATTATCCAACGCTCCAGTTTTTAATCTAATACATAAATAGTATTTTAAATTATCTACTATTTTTATGCCTTCGATATTTGATATATTATCACTACTATCAAAATTAAAATCTTTTTCGTCAATAGAATCAATAACAGAAAAATCATATACATTTTCAAGACCATCAATTTTTTTAAGGACAATTCCTGAATTTTTTGAAACAATTTTTCCAGAATTAATTGTATCATTTAACAAAGAATATCTAAAAAGTTTATCTGAACTGTATTTTTTCCCAAAAGCAATTTTATTTTGCTCACTTGAAAGTATATCAAAAGTTTTTGAAAAATTCTTATCTCTAATAAATTTCAAAATATTTTCCAAATCAATTTTTTCAGTATTTGTTTCCTTACTTTCAGATTGTTTCTTTAAAGTTTCAACCTTTTCAGCCAAATAATCTTTAAAGTTCGAATCAATTTGGGAAACATCGACCTCTCCTATTTCTTTATCAACATTTACTTTTGAACTATCTACTTCAATATCACTTTTTCCTAAATAATATAAGTATTCATCTTTTATAACTAATGCTTTAGAAGAAAGTTTTAAGTCATAAGTTTTAGGCTTTTCTAAAACAATTATTTCATCACTATAATTTTTATTAAAAAACACATTTTTAACTAAAAACAAAATACCAAATAAAATAAAAATAATTAAAACCCAATGTCCTCTAGCATTAGACAAAACATTATTACGTTTTTTCATATAATACCCAATTATGCAATTTACAAAAATAAAACAATATTTAATTATCTATTTTTATAAATTATATCTTCTCTCTTTGGACCATTAGAAATCATCTTAACAGGAACTTCCAATTCTTTTTCTATAAACTCAATGTATTCTCTACATTCGACTGGCAATTCTTCATAATTTCTAATTCCTCTAATATCTCTATTCCAACCTTTTAATACTTTCCAAACAGGTTTAGCTTTTTCTATCAAAGTTGTAGTTGGAAAATCTCTAGTAACTTTACCATCAATTTCATATCCAATACAAACTGGAATTTCTTCTAAATATCCTAAAGCATCAATAACAGTTAATACAGCCTCTGTACTTCCTTGAACTCTACAACCATATCTTGAGGCAACAGCATCAAAATAACCAACACGTCTTGGTCTGCCTGTTGTAGCACCATATTCACCCTTATCTCCACCACGTTTTCTTAATTCTTCAGCCTCTTCCCCAAAAATTTCACTAACAAAAGCTCCTGCACCTACAGCGCTGGAATATGCCTTAACAACTGTAACAATATCAGTAATTGTATAAGGTGGAATACCTGCACCAATAGCTCCAAAACCTGCTAAAGTTGATGAAGAAGTTACCATTGGATAAATTCCATGGTCTGTATCTTTTAAAGAACCTAATTGACCTTCAAGTAAAATCTTTTTACCATCTTTAATTGCATCATTTAAAAATTTTGACACATCACAAACATAAGGTTTGATTGCATCTCTCCAAACAAGCATAAGCTCATATAATTCTTTTGCATCAATTTTTTCTTTTTTATATAAATTTTCTAAAATTATATTCTTATATTCAACAACTCTTTCAACTTTTTCAAATAAATTATCATCAAATAATTCACTAACTTGGAAACCAATCTTAGCATACTTATCTGAATAACAAGGAGCTATTCCTGATTTTGTAGAACCAAAAGAATTTTTTCCAAGTCTTTCTTCTTCATAAGCGTCAAAATCAATATGATAAGGCATAACAAGTTGTGCTCTATCTGAAACTAAAATATTAATATCAGGAACATTTTTTTCCTTTAAATATTCAATTTCTTTAAGTAGATAAGGAATATTAAGTGCTACTCCATTTCCAATTACAGATGTTGTATGTTTATAGAAAACACCTGAAGGTAGTAAATGTAAAGCAAATCTTCCATACTCATTTATTATAGTATGCCCTGCATTAGAACCACCTTGAAATCTAACGATAATATCAGCATTTTCTGCTAACATATCCGTTATTTTTCCCTTTCCTTCATCGCCCCAATTTGCTCCTACTACTGCTTTAACCATAGTTAAAAATCCTCCTAAATATTAAAATAAAAATTTATAATAAAATCCAATATTATATAAATATATTGTCCAACTAAAAAATACAAGTCCCATCAAAGAACCAAAAACAACATCTGAAAACCAATGTACTCCAACAATGATTCTACTTATTGCAATACTAAGTCCAAACAAAAGTCCAACAGTCATCCAAATTGGAAATGAACTATGTCCACTAAATAAAACATACATCACAGTAGGATAAAAACTAAGTCCTATGCAAGAATGTCCACTCGGAAAGCTATATCCCCAATATTTTATATCACAATGTGAAACAGGACGTTCCCTTCTAAATAAAAATTTAAATGAATTTAAAAATATCATATTAAAAATTGAAGAATTTAATATTGCACTTGCCAATACATAATTCTTCTCTGAAACAGAATAAAAGAAAATTGGAAATATAATAATCAATGAAGTTACTACATCCCCCATTGAAGTTATATGTTTCATAGAAGATTTCAAAAATCTTAAATTATTATTTTGAAAAAAATTCTTCAATTTTAAATCTATTAAAAAATTCTGTTTTTTTAATTTATTTCCAACTATCGAAGTCAAAATAAAGACTACAATAGAAAATATAATCAAATATATCATTAACTCCTCCAAAAACTAAAATACAATCTTTTAGCCAAATTATAACAAAAATAACCCAATATAAAGCCAATAACAACATCAATCGGCCAATGAACTCCTAAAATCACTCTACTAATAGCAACTAAAAAAATCAAAATATAAACAATCACATCAATTATCTTGCTATTTAATTTTTCTCTTAGTAAAAACCTAAAAGTTAAATAAAAGGAAGAGAAATTCATTGAATGACCACTTGGATAACTAAAACCATTCATATTTATTACAAAAAATTCAATCGGTCTTTGTCTTGATACAATCAACTTAATTAACTCATTAAGAGCAAAAGTAAAAATTAAAACAATAGCCAAAAAGACAAACTCTTTCTTTAAATTATTACAATAAAAATAAATTCCAAAAGGAATAAACAAAAACAAATAAGTTCTACTATTTCCAAGAGTTGTTATAAATTTAATAAAATTTAGAAGAATACTACTTTTAGTAAAAATATTATTACTTTGAATAAAAAACATAATTTTATAGTCGATACTATCCTTTAAATTAATATTTTTTAAATAAAAACCTAAAAAAACACTACAAACTAAAACAGTAAAAAACAAAATTATGAAATTTTGAAGATTTAATTTTACTTTTTTCATTTTATCCTCCTAAATCACAATAATTATAACATAAATTAAGCTATTAATCAAAATTTTTATAATTAACTTATAAAAAAACTACTATAAAATTATGTATATTGTAAAATTACAAAAATTTAATAGTAGTTTATTTCAAACAAATTAATCTCTTAAAAATAATTTTTAATATTATACAAAAAAAGGTTCAGTAATACTACTGAACCAAAATTTTTTATTTATATTATAATCCTAATGCTTTTGTTAATTCAGCTTTATCGAAACCAACCATTTCTACATCGTCAACACAGATTACAGGAACGCCCATATGTCCTTTTGCCATTAATTCTTTTCTAGCTTCTAAATCTGTTGAAACATTTTTTTCAATGTATTCTACATTGTTTGCTTTTAAAAATTCTTTTGCTTGTTTACAATAAGTACAAGATTCACTTGAATATACTACTACTTTTGCCATTTTAATTTCCTCCTAATTTATCAATCAAAGTTTTTTGATTTTTTATTAATTTTTTTATACCCTAGAAATTTATCACTAAACAATTAAATTTTTTCATATTCTTTTGCAATTTTTTGAAATTCTATAAGTGATAATTTTTCAGCTCTTGTTCGTGGGTCTATATTTAATTTTTCTAAAACTTTAATAATTTTTTCCTTTTCAATTCCGAATTTACAAAATGAATTTAAAATTGTCTTTCTTCTATTTTCAAAACCGTTTTTTATTAGTTTGAACATAGTTTTTTCATACTCAAACCTTTCTTTTTTCAATTTCATATTGACAACTGCACTATCAACATTAGGCGCCGGAACAAAAACATTTCTTGAAACATTAAAAGCTATACTTGCATCTGCATAATATTTTACAAAAAGACTTATGCTTGAATTGTCTTTGCTGTTCTCATCAGCTACAAGTCTTTGAGCAACTTCTTTTTGTACCATTATTGTTACAGACTCCAAGTCTAAATCACTTTCCAAAATTTTTGTTATAATCGATGTTGTTACATAGTATGGTAAGTTTGCAACTACAACTATTTTCTTTTGAGTAAATTTTTCTTCAATAAGTTTTTTTAAATCAATCTTTAAAGCATCTGACTGAACAAATTCAAAATTGTCATATTCACTCAATGTGTAATCCAAAACTTCTTTTAATCTTGTATCAATTTCTATGGAAACAACTTTTCCTGCCTTTTCCAGCAAAAATTTTGTAAGAACGCCAAAACCCGGTCCAATTTCTATTACTCCATAATCTTTGTCAACTTCTGAAACTTCAACTATTTTTTCTAAGATATTTCTATCTGTTAAGAAATTTTGTCCAAAATTTTTAGAAAAAGAAAATCCAAACTTATCACAAATTTCTTTTATTACAGATAATTTATATAAATCCATTTTAAACTTCCTCTCCTAAAATTTTTTCGGTAGCTAAAAGCAATTCTTCTTTAGTTATTCCAAAACTGTTTAATCTGTTTACAAATTGTTTTGAATTACAGTAGCCAATTTTAAAATATTCACAAAGTTTTTCTCGATACATTTTGCTATTTCCTGTTCCACTTATTCCAAGTGAAATTAAATCACTCAAATCAATTTCATCTTTTCTTTCCAAAACTGTTACTTTTGCATTTTCAATCGCCTCAATTACATCTTCAACCTTTGCATTCTCAACGCCTACATTATCGCCTTTTAATGCAAGATTTCTACTTAAAAAAGCATTTTTACAATTTGGAACAACTCTATTTATATTTTTTCTAATCTTTTCTCCTGCATAGTCGGGGTCGGTAAATACAATTATCCCACATTTTTCATTTGCCTCTTTTAATCTTTTTAACAAATTTTTAGAAAAATGTGTCCCGTTAGTTGCGATAACATCACAATCAAAGGCTGATTTTACTTTTGAAATATCATCTTTCCCCTCAACTACTATTATTTCCTTAATTTTTTTCATATTAATCCTCTATTGAAAAAAGATTTCTAACATTACTATTTGTATTATAAATTAAATCATTTATTTCCATTTCTTTAAGTTCTGCAACTTTTTCAGCAGTAAATCTTACATACTTTGGCTCATTTCTCTTTCCACGATTCGGCTCAGGAGTTAAGTACGGACTATCCGTTTCCACAAGCAAATTATCAAGTGGAATAGTCTTTACCATTTCTCTAACATTAACTGCATTTTTAAAAGTTACTGCTCCGGAAATTGAAATATAATATCCAAGCTCCATAAATCTTTTTGCCATTTCACTTGAACCGGTATAACAATGCATTACTCCGACAACTTCTCCTTTAAATTCAGATAAAATATCGTAAGTATCTCCCATTGCATCCCTTGTATGAATTATAACCGGAAGATTTCTTTTTTTAGCTATTTCAAGTTGTTTTCTAAAAATTTCTTTTTGTTTTTCTCTTGGAGAATTGTCGTAATAATAGTCAAGTCCAATCTCTCCAATGGCAACTATCTTTTCGCTAAAAGACATTTCATAAATTTTTTCCAAATCTTCATCAGTTATTCCTTCAACTTCATGTGGATGAATACCGACAGCTCCATAAACTCTATCGTATTTTTTTACAATTTCTATAATCTTTTCACTTGATGCAATATCACAAGCAGGGTCAACGATAAAGTCAATCTCGTCATTTTCAAAATTTGAAATTATCGCATCTCTATCTTGGTCGAATTTTTCATCATCAATGTGGCAATGACTATCTACTATCTTCATTATGATACCTTTGTTCCTTCTTTCATATCACTTAAAACAGTCAACACACTCAAATCTTTATCGTCAGAGGCAGCAAGAATCATTCCATTACTTTCAACACCTCTTAGATTAACCGGTTTTAAGTTTGTAACAACGATAACTTTTTTACCTATCAAGTCCGTTTCTGAATAGAATTTTCTTATTCCTGAAACGATAGTTCTAACTTCATTTCCTAAATCAATTTTGAAAACTAAAAGTCTGTCAGCTTTTGGGTGTGGCTCACATTCTAAAATCTTTCCAACTTTTAATTCAACTTTTGCAAAGTCATCTATTGTTATAGTTTCTCTTTCTTCTACAACTTCTTCTTTTTCTTTTTCTCCTAAATTTTTCTTCTTTCTAAATTCTATAAGCTCAGCATTTTTTTGAACAATTATCTCTAATTCTTTTTCAACATCAAGTCTGTCAAATAAGTTTTTGCCTTTACAAACTTTTGTGCCTTCTTTGATAAGACCAAATTTAGTTAAATCTTCATAAGAAAATTCAGAATAACCTATTTGTTCATTTATTTTTGATGAAGTTTCACTCATAAACGGCTTTATTAAACCTGAAATAATTCTAATGCTTTCAAGTAAATTGTAAATTACAGTCTTTAATCTATCAACTTTTTGCTCTTTAATCAAAGCCCAAGGAGTTGTTTCATCTATATATTTATTTGTTCTTCTAACAAATTTCCAAATTTCTTCAAGTGCCATTGAGAAGTTAAGTTTATCAATTAAGTCAGAAACTCTATCTCTTGTACTTGTTGCCATTTCAATTAAATCTTTGTCAAGTTCTGTTAATTCTGTTTGAGCAGGAACTAAACCTTCAAAATATTTTTCACACATTGCAACACTTCTTGAAACTAAATTTCCCAAATCATTTACAAGGTCTGAGTTAATTCTATTTAACATTTTTGAATAAGTGAAGTTTCCATCTTGTCCAAAAGTAAATTCTCTAAGCATAAAATATCTTAAAGCGTCCATTCCATATCTTTCGATGATTGGTTCTGCGTAAACAATATTTCCTTTACTTTTACTCATTTTATCTTCATCGAATAAAATCCAACCATGTCCAAAAATTTTCTTTGGAAGTGGTAAATCTAAAGCCATTAAGATTGCAGGCCAAATAATTGCATGGAAACGCATAATTTCTTTACCAACTAAATGAACATCACAAGGCCAAAATTTATTGAATTTTTCTTCATCTGTTCCATATCCTATACCTGTTAAATAACAACTTAAAGCATCTATCCAAACATATACAACATGCTTTTCATCAAAAGGAACTTTAACACCCCAATCAAAACTTGAACGTGTAACAGAAAGGTCTGTTAAACCCTCTTTAATGAAACTAATCATTTCATTTTTTCTTGATTCAGGTTGAATGAAATCCGGATTTTCTTCATATAATTTTAGAAGTCTATCTTGATATTTAGAAAGTCTAAAGAAATATGTTTCTTCTTCACTAGGAACAACTTCTCTGCCACAATCAGGACATTTATTTCCCTCTACAAGTTGACTTTCAGTCCAAAAAGCCTCACAAGGAACACAATACATTCCCTTGTAACTTCCCTTATAGATTTCACCTTTTTCATAAAGTTTTGTAAAAATTTCCATAACATTTTTTTCGTGAGTTTTATCTGTACTTCTAACAAAGGCATCAAAATCTATATCTAAAGTTTTCCAAAGTTCTTTTGCACTTTCAACTATAGGGTCAATATATTCTAACGGTTTTTTACCGGCTTTAATTGCAGAATCTTGTAACTTTTGACCATGTTCATCAGTACCTGTTGTAAAAAATACATTAAAACCTTGAGTTTCTTTATATTTTTTCAAAACATCTGCAACTATTGTTGTGTAAGTATGTCCCAAATGTAAATTACTATTTGGATAATAAATCGGTGTTGTTAAATAAAAATTTTTCTTTTCCAAAATAATCCTCCTATCAAATCTTTATTTTACTTGCAAATCCAAAAATTTCTTCTCCCTCAACTGAAAGACCATTACAATAAACTACTTTATTTTTCATATTTTCATTGTATGGAGCAGAGAATCTGATATAATTTCTTGTATAACCCACAAGTCTATTTCCATTAACATTTTCTTCAAATAGCACTTCATGTCTATCTGAAAGTTCTTTTTTCAAAAATTCCGTTGTCATATCTTTTGCCAACAAAATTAATTCATTACTTCTAAGTTTCTTTATATTACCATCAACTTGTTCTTTAAAATCATAAGCCGGAGTTCCTTTTCTTGGAGAATATTTAAAGACATGAATTTTAGAAAATCCAATTTCTTTTACAAATTCTAAAGTTTCCTTAAAGTCTTCGTCATTTTCTCCCGGAAAACCAACGATTATATCTGTTGTAAGAGCAACATTTGGAAAAATTTCTTTAATCATTAAAACTTTTTTTCTATACATATCCGTTGTGTATCTTCTATTCATAAGTTTTAAAATCTTATCGCAACCACTTTGTAACGACAAGTGGAAATGCTCACAAACTTTCTTGCAATTTTTAAGTCTTTCTAAGAAATCTCTCGATATAATTCCTGCCTCAATTGAACTAAGTCTAATTCTGTCAATATTTTCTATCGTAGATAATTTTTCTATAACATCAATAAGTCTAACATCATTTCCAAGGTCAAGTCCATAAGAGCCAACGTGAATTCCAGTTATAATTATCTCCTTATATCCGTTGTTTCCAAGTTTTACAGCCTCATCATATATATCATCAATCGGTCTTGATTTAATTGGACCTCTTGCATAAGGAATTATACAGTATGTACAAAACATATTACAGCCCTCTTGAATTTTTATATATGCCCTTGTTTTGCTCTCCTGATTGTCGATTGACAACACATCGAAACCACAATCTTTTGTAAGCTCTGAAACAATATTAAATTTTATATTTGATTTTTTAGATTCTTCACATAATTCAACTATCCTAGCTCTATTTTTCGTACCAATGATTACATCAACATCATCAATCGCAGAAATCTCGTCCGGTGCAACCTGTGAATAGCAACCTACAACGGCTAAAATAGCATCTTTATTTAATTTTTTTGCTCTGGAAATAAATTGTCTTGATTTCCTATCGCTCAAATTAGTAACGGTACAAGTATTTATAACATATACATCGCATATATCATTTTCGTTACAAATCTCATATCCTCGCTTTTTAAATAACTCCTGCATGGCCTCAGTTTCATACTGATTGACCTTGCAACCTAGAGTTAAAAAACTAACTTTATTCATAAACCTCCTACATAAATTCATATTGTAAAATTGAAAGTAAATTTATGCCTGCAGTTTCTGTCCTTAAAATTCTAGCACCAAGTCCAATGCTATAAGCACCTTTTTGAGTCAGAGATTCAACCTCTTCTCTCTCAAATCCACCCTCTGAACCTATCAATATATAAATATCTTTATGGACATTTTCTTCCTTTATCTTGGCAATTATATTTTTTAGAGAAATATTTTTATCCTCCTCATAAGCGACAAGCAAAATATTATCTCCAACAAAATCCATAATTTCATTAAACTGTATCAATTCATTAACTTTAGGAACAATCAATCTCTTTGACTGCTTTGATGCCTCATAAGAAATTTTTTGCAATCTTTCAATTTTTTTATGCTCTTTTTTTTCATCAAATTTTACAACACATCTTTTAGAATTTACCAAAGTTATATCAAAAACTCCAAGCTCAACAGCCTTTTGAACTATCAAATCCATCTTTTCACCCTTTGCTAAACATTGTAGCAAATGAATTTTTACATTTGATTCAGTATTTTCTAAAGATTTTTCTAAATTATATACAGAAATGTATTTATCACAAATCTGTATATTTCCAATATAAAGTGCTCCCGAAACTACAACTTCGATTTTCTCGTCCTCTGCAATTCTAAGAACTTTTTTTATGTGATTATAATCATCACCATAAATTTTAACTTCTCCGTCTATAATAGACTCATCTGTAAAAAATCTATGCATTTTTTCTCCTTGCAATAACACAAACCCAGTCTTTATTTTTGTTTACTTCCAGAATTTCAAAATTATTTTCAATCAAAGCATCTTCAACGTCTTTGTACTTTGAATCAATAATTCCTGAGCCGACAAAAATTCCATCATCTTTTATAAATTTACTTATATCTCCAAGTAATTTTACCAAGATATGTGCTAATATATTTGCAACAATAACATCAGCTTTTGAATTTAATTTTTCACATAAATCTCCATGATGAACTATAATTCTATCTTCAACTTTATTAAGTTTTGCATTGTCTAAAGTAGCCTCCACACCTAGAATATCAATATCTACTGCCTCAACCTTTTTGGCCCCAAGTTTTAAAGCTCCAACAGATAAAATTCCACTACCTGAGCCTATATCGAAAACTAATTTATCTTTTAACTCTAATTTTTCAAGAGCCTCTAAACATAAAGCTGTTGTTTCGTGAGTTCCTGTACCAAAAGCCATTCCAGGGTCTAATTCAATCATAACTTCATTTTCGGATAAGTCATATTCTTCCCAAGTTGGTTTTATGATGAAATTTTTACCGACCTTTGTTGGTTTGTAATATTTCTTCCATTCATTAGCCCAGTCCTCAGTCTTTATCTTAGAATCTATCTTTAAAATGACTTTTTCATTATATTCCTTTTCAAATTCTGAAATTCTTTCATTTAAAAGTTTTAAATTTTCTTCAAGCTCATCATCATTTTTTAGATAAGTTTTAGCAGTAATAAATTCACTCTTAACAAAATCTTCCTCATCTAAAACTACCCAATAAGGCTTTTCTTTCGCAAACTCTTCATAATCTCTTGAATCTGATATATTTATACCATCAATATCAAATAAATAAAGTATTCCTACAATATTATTTTCATATTTATTCTTTACTACAACTTCAATTTCGGTCCAATCCATTATTCAAATAGCTCCTTTACTTTTTCAAAAAAGTTCTTCTTATGCTCTGTTAAATGTTCTTCTCTTTCATTAGAAAATTCTTTCAAAAGCTCTTTTTGTTTATCAGTTAAATTCTTTGGAGTAATAATTTTAACCTTAAAACTTAAATTACCCTTCCCATATCCATTAACATCAGAAATTCCTTTGTCCTTTAAAGTAAATACAGTTCCTGTATCCGTTCCTTCAGGAATTGTATAAGTTTCTTTTCCTTCAAGAGTCGGAATTTCCACTTCTGCACCCAAAGTTGCCTCTGTAAAAGAAATTGGCAATTCATAAGAAACGTCGTTTCCGTTTCTTACAAAAAGTTCATGAGATTTTACTTTAAAAATTACATAAACATCTCCATTAGGTCCACCATTTTCTCCACAATTTCCTTGAGCCTTTAAAGTCATAATATTATTTGTATTTACACCCTTAGGAACTTTAATAGTGAATTTTTTTCTAACTAAAACATATTTTTTACCCTTACATTTTTCGCATTTTTCTTCTACAATTTCTCCTGTACCGTTACATTCGCTACATAATTCCTCAGATACAACTGTTCCAAAAAAACTTTGTCTTTGAATTCTAACACTACCACGTCCATTACATTTTTTACAAGTTACCTTTTTTGTTCCGGGTTTTGCACCTGTTCCTGAACAAGTATTACATACAGTTTTTACATTTACAAAAATTTCTTTTTCTACACCATTAACTGCCTCAAAAAAATCCAAATCCAAATAAACCTCAGTATCTTGACCTTTTCTTGGACGATTTGAATTCCTTGAACTTGAACCAAATCCACTAAAGCCTCCAAATCCACCAAAGAAACTTTCAAAAATATCTCCCATATCTGAAAATCCACCAAAGCCTGAGCCACCTGATGCATTTGAATTAAAACTTGCCTCTCCGTATGTATCGTACTTTTGCCTTCTATCATCATCGCTTAAAATTTCATAAGCAAAGTTTACTTCTTTAAAATTTTCTTCTGCCTCTTTATCATCAGGATTAACATCAGGATGATATTTCTTTGCAAGCTTTCTATAAGCAGATTTTAATTCTGCTTTATTACAATTTTTATCCACCCCTAAAATTTCATATAAATCTCTCATAATCTCTCCTAACATAAATAAATCATAATTTCTCAATATATTATTTTACCACAAATGTGATTTTCTTTCTAGTATTAAAGATTATTTTGAGTAACAAAAAAATTGCATTAAAGCTAATGCAATCTTCTTTTAAAAATTTTCTAATATTAATCTGGCAAGTTTATCTTCGTTATGTCTTGAGTAACCTGAAGTTTTACTTACTAACTTTTCTTCTAAGACTCTTATTTTTAATTTTTTTAAATATTCTCTTTCTTCATCAGTTAGTAACAACTGACTTGCACTTTTTCTTTTGTATTTTATATTTATTTCATCAGAAATTTTTTCGTTATTTACAATTATGGTATCAATCTTAATTCCCTCACAATGCTTATAAATTGCATTTAAATGGTCAATAACTTTGTAATTGAATGTTTCTGTTGATTGATTAACAACATTTAAAACAAAGCATATTTTTGCCTTTGTATTAACTAACGCATCACCTATTTCAGAAATTAATAAATTAGGAATTACAGAGGTGTATAAACTTCCGGGACCTATTAAAATTATATCTGAATTATAAATTTCATATACAACTTCATTAAGTGGTTTTGCAAATTTTGGAGAAATAAAAACTCTATCAATTCTACTGCTGTTTTTATCTTCTAAGTTTAAAGCTGTTATATTACTTTCACCCTCAATTATTTCTCCATTTTCAAGCTCTGCAAATAATTTAATATTATCCAAAGTAACCGGTAAAACTTTCCCCGTTATTGCTAAAATATTTGAAGTTTCTTCTATTCCCAAGACAAAATCTTTGTATATATCAGCCATTGCAACTAAAAATAAATTTCCAAAATTTTGTCCTTTTAAATTTCCCTCTTTAAATCTATAATTCATCAATCTTTCCATAGATTTTTCTGTATTTGCAAGAGAAATCAAACAAGCTCTAATATCTCCGGGAGGAATAACACCTAAATCTTCTCTTAACATTCCGGAGCTTCCTCCATCATCAGCAACAGTTACAATCGCAGTAATATCTTTAAAATATTTTTTTAACCCTTTTAGTATAGTCGAACTTCCTGTCCCACCACCAATTGTTGTTATTTTAATATCTTCTACCATAGTCTTTCGTCCCTATGAGAAATATTTACATTTGAATGAGATTTTTTTAATTCTATAAATAATTTTTCAGCTAAGCAAACAGAACGATGCTTTCCGCCAGTACAACCAACTCCAATAGTAAGCATACTCTTGCCCTCTGCCTTATATTTTGGAATTAAAAATTCTAACAAATCTACAATTTTATTTAAAAAAGCATTTGAATCTTCAAAACTCATAACATAATTTTGTATTTCTTCATTTTTTCCGTTAAGCACTTTTAATTCTTCAATATAATACGGATTAGGCAAAAATCTAACGTCAAAAACTAAATCTGCCTCTACTAAAATTCCGTTTTTAAAACCGAAAGATTCAATATTTATAACTAAATCTCTCTTATTTCCATTAAAGAAAAATGAATTCAATCTATTTTTAAAACCCGTTGGAGAAAGTCTTGTCGTGTCTATAATAATGTCTGACTTATCTTTTATATCATTAAGCATTTCTCTTTCCAATTCTATTGAATCAGATAAAGAGCCATTCGGATTTATCGGGTGTGGACGTCTTAACTCCTTATATCTATTTATAAGAGTTCTATTACTTGAATCTAAAAATAAAACTTTAAGTTCACAATCCATCTTTTTTAAATTTTGAATTGTTTCTGATAAATCTTCAAAAAATCTCGCTCTAACATCTATAACTATCGCAAGTTTTTCAATTGTTTTTGTGGAATTATTTATAAGTTCAACAAAGTCAACAATAAATTTTGGTGGCAAATTTTCCATACAATAATATCCCATATCTTCAAAATGATTAAGGGCTAATGTCTTTCCTGCACCACTCATTCCTGTAATTATAACTGCTTCCATAATCTAATCCTTTAAAATTTTTACTTCCATTTCCAACTTAACGCCAAATTTTTCAAAAACTATATTTTTTACATGGTCGATAAGTTCTAAAATTTCTTTACAACTTGCATTTCCTTTATTAACTACAAAACCGGAATGTTTTTCGGAAACCCAAGCGTCATTTATATGATAACCTTTAAGCCCTGAATCTTCTATTAACTTTGATGCAAAATGTCCTTCAGGTCTTTTAAATGTACTACCGGCTGAGCCGAAATTCAAAGGTTGTTTTGAATTTCTTTTTTCTCTTAAATCCTCATAAATTGTTTTTATTTCTTCTTTATTTCCTTTTTGCAATTTTAATTTTATTGCCAATACTATATAATTTTTATTTTGAATTATACTATTTCTATAAGAAAATTCAAGTTCTTCATTTTTTAATTCTTTGACTTCGAAAGTATCCATATCCAAAACTTCAACAGTTTCAACTATGTCTTTCATCTCTCCACCATAAGCACCGGCATTCATATAAATAGCTCCACCTATGGTTCCTGGAATTCCTGAGGCAAATTCAAATCCGGCTAAAGAATTTTCTAATATTACATCAAAAACCTCTGAAAGCTTTGCGCCGGATTTTGCTATTACATACTCCCCTTCAACTTTGATTGTTGAAAATTCTTTCTTTAATTTTATTATAACTCCATTGTATCCTTCATCTGAAACCAGTAAATTTGACCCATTACCTATTACAAAAAATTTAATATTATTTTCTCTACAAATTTTTATAGCCTCAATTATATCTTCAACTTCTCTTGGCTCTATCAAAGCAATACAACTTCCACCAATTCCAAATGTCGTGTGATTTTTTAAAGGCTCATCGTATCTTACAATACAATTTAATTTATCAAATATCATATCTACCTACCTACTTTGTTTTATTTTTTATTTCTTCCATTATTCTCTTGCTAAGTTCCTCAGCTGCATTATAACCATACATTTTTTGACGCATATTTCTAGCTGCAACTTCAACAATCAAAGCAATATTTCTACCAGGTTTTACCGGAATTACAATATAAGGAAGTTCCATTCCCAATATAGTTTTATATTTATCATCAAGACCTAGTCTATCATATTCTTTATCATCTTTCCAATTTTCAAGCTCGATTATAAAATCTATTTCAGTAGATTTCTTTATTGCACCGACACCATATAGTCTTTGAATATCCAATATTCCAAGACCTCTTATCTCTAAAAAATGTCGAATATTTTCAGGAGATTCTCCATAAAGTTTATTATCTATCTTTCTAATATCAACGGCATCATCGGCAACAAGTCTATGTCCACGACCAATAAGTTCTAAAGCAGTTTCACTTTTTCCTATACTACTTTTTCCAAGTATCAAAATACCCATACCGAAAACTTCAAGTAATCCACCATGTATTCTAATATCTTCGCTAAGTTCATATTCTAAAATAGCATTCATTTTAGAAATTAATTTTGTAGTACCATAGTCAACTCTCAAAATTGTCCTATTATGTTTTTTAGCCAGAGAATAAACTTCATAAGGAACAGATATTCCATAGCTATAAATTAAAGCAGGAATTTCATAAGTAAAAATTTTATCAAAAATATTTCTTCTCTCATCAAAAGGCAAATATTTATTATAGTATTCATGTTCCGGTTGACCAATTATTTGAATTCTCTTATACGGAAAATTATCAAAAAAACCACAAAGTTGAAGTCCCGGTCTATTTACTTCATTAAAATCAATTTCTATATTTTCATAATTTTCACTTTTATAAACAATCTCAAGTCCAAGTTTTTCAACTAAGTCTTTTAGCAGAACACTTTTTTTCATATTATCCCTCACTATTAAAAAAATCAAAAATATTTTTAGCCGTCTTTTTATCCATTTTATCAACCATAGCAAGTTCATCTAAACTAGCTTTTTTTATCGCTGAAATACTTCCAAAATGTGATAATAATTTAATTTTCTTTATTTCTCCAACACCTTTTATCTCATCAAGTATAGAATTTTGTAATTTTTTATTTTGCAAACTTCTATGATAATTTATAGCAAATCTATGTACCTCTTCTTGAATATCAAAAAGAAATCTATATATATTTGTATTTATATCCAATTCAATGTAATTATCTTCAAAAATTATACCCTTAGTCCTATGCTTATCGTTTTTCACAAGCCCAATAACCGGAATGTTCAAGTTTTTCTCCAAAAGAACCTCTTTTGCAACATTAACATGACCTTTTCCACCATCCATAAGAATTAAGTCCGGAGTTTCTGAAAAACTACTACCTGTTGAATTAATTTTTTCATCTAAAAGCCTATTAAATCTTCTTGTAAGCATTTCTCTATGACTTGAATAATCATCTTGCCCTACAACAGTTTTTATCTTAAATTTTCTATAATCTTTTGAGCTTTTAAAACCATTTTTATAGACAACCATACTTCCAACATTAAAATCTCCGGAAATATTTGAAATATCATAACATTCAATCCTATTTAAAATTTCAATATCTAAAATATTTTTAAGATAATTTATTGCTTGTAAATATTTAACATTAATGCTCTTATTATCAAAAATATGTTTTGTTAAAATTTCGCTTGCATTCTTTTTCAAAATTTTCATTTGGTCAAATTTTACACCTTTTTTAGGATTTTTAACCAAAACAGAATTTTTAGAAAATACATTTGATAAGAATGATGAAATTTCATCTAAAAATCTCTCTTCTGCATAGTCTATATAAACCTCTTTAACATTACTATGATGATTTATATAGAATTGTCTTATTACATTTGAAAATAATTCTTCAAAATCCAAGTCCAAAATGTTTTCTACGATAAAATGTTTTCTATCAACAACAAGACCATCATTTACAACAAAAATAGCAACTGTTAAAATATTCTCAGCATAAGCATAAGAAATCAAATGATATTCTTTAAATTTTTTTATATTAAAAATTTGTTTTGTAAACAAGTCATCTAATTCATTCAAAAAATCTCTATATTTCATAGCAAGTTCATATTCTTGCTTTGCAGATGCTTGTTTCATTCTATTAAATAAAATTTCTTTAACTTCAGTTGTATCCCCTGAAAGAAATTTTATTAATTTTTTTATATCTTTATTATAATTTTCTCTATCTATATTTTGAGTACAAGGTGCAGAACATCTCTCCAAGTAATAACTCATACATGGTCTTTGTAAAAATCTTCCCTTGTCAAAATTCAATTTACAATCTCTAACATTATAAATTAATATAGATAATTCCACTAATTTTTCCAAGTCTGAAATTGTAGGAAAAGGCCCAAAATATTGAGCCTTATCATTTTTTACATCCCTAACTTTTAAAATTTTAGGAAATTTTTCATTTGTAATTTTTATATAAGGATATTGCTTATCGTCCTTTAAATTTATATTGTACTTAGGTCTATTCTTCTTAATTAAATTAGCTTCTAAAACTAAACTTTCAGTTTCATTATTAACGATAATATATTCAAATCTATGAATATGCTCTACCATAGCTTGAACTTTTTTATGTTTATGATTCGTATTGAAATATGACCTAACCCTATTCTTTAAAGAAACAGATTTGCCAACATAGATAATCTTATCTTCCTTATCATACATTATATAAACTCCCGGAGAGTCCGGTAGCTTTTTCAATTCGTAATTTATATCAAATTCTCTTAAATTTCCTTGCATTGTTCTCTTAAATATTCTAAATCATGTCCACTTAAATATGGAGATAATTTTTCGTAACACATCTTATTATAGTCATTTAACCAAACAATTTCTTCTTTAGTTAATAATGACTTATCAACCGGTCTTGTGTCAATAGGTACAACTGTAAGATTATCAAATTTTAAGAATTGACCGAATTCAGTCATTTCATCTTTAACACAAACCATAATATTTTCAATTCTAATTCCATGACTACCACTAATATAGATTCCAGGTTCATCAGAAGTTACCATTCCAACTTCCATTGGATAATCATTTCCACCTGTAGCTATTCTTTGTGGACCTTCATGAACATTTAAAACATGACCAACCCCATGTCCTGTTCCATGGTTAAAGTTAATTCTGTTTTTCCATAGATTATATCTAGTGAAAGCATCTAAGTAACCGCCATTTGTTCCTTCTAAGAACTTAGCGTCCATTAAAGCAATATGCGCCTTTAAAACTAATGTATAGTGGTAAATTTCTTCTTCTTTTAATTCTCCAAGAGCAATAGTTCTGGTGATATCAGTCGTTCCATCTAAATAATGTCCACCACTATCAATTAAGTATAAACCTCTTGGCTCAACTTTTACAGGATTTTTATGGCTTGGTTTATAATGTGGCATTGATGCATTTGCCCCATAAGCTGAAATTGATTCAAAACTGTCTTCTATGAATAAGTCTTGTTGCTTTCTGAATTCTAATAATTTTTCAGATGCAATCATTTCAGTTATAGTTCCTGTAGGAACCCCAGTTTCTAACCAATTTAAATATCTAACTAAAGCAACACCATCTTTGATGAAAGCATTTTTAGTATTTTTTATTTCAATTTCATTTTTATGACATTTCATTATTGAAGTAAGGTTTAGACCCTTAACAACATTTACACCTCTAGGAATTGATGAATAAACAGCAACATTTGTCTTTCTAGCTTCTAAATATAAAGTTTTCTTTGATTCTATATTTGAAATATCTCTACCGATAAGTTCATAATCTCTAATTGTAATTTGATTTTCTTCCAAATATTTAATAACATCTTCTGATAATTTTGCTTTATCAATATATAAATTACAATTATTTTCAGAAACTAACAAATAAGAAATGACAACAGGATTGCATTGAACATCGTTTGCTCTAATATTTAAAACATAAGCAATATCGTCTAAAGAACCAATAAAATGATAATCTATTCCTTTATCTTTCATCATTTCTCTAAGTCTTGCAATTCTATCAGAAGTTGATTCTCCAGAATATTTTTCATCAAAAATATAAACTTTACTATCTGGACTTGCTGGACGACCTTCTTCATTCCAAAGTTCTCCAACATAATCAACATCAGTTATAAATTCAAAATTAGGTAACTTTTTCATCAAATTTTCATATTCTGCAACAGAAGTATTATTACCATCAAAAGCAATCTTTGCCCTATTAGGAAATTCTTGTAATAAAAATTCTTCAATAGTAATTGAATCTGCAAGTCCCATTTTATAAAGTTCAACTTCACTTCCTGCTAATTCTTTTCCTGCTTGAATAAAATATCTACCATCAGTCCATAAGCCGGATTTTTTTATAGTAATAACAGCAGTACCTGCTGAACCACTAAAACCAGTAATGAATTTTCTAGTTTTATAATAATCTGCTAAATATTCAGATTGGTGCGGGTCTGAACTAGGAACAATATACGCATCTATATTTTTCTTGTCCATCAACTTTCTCAATTTTCTTATTCTTTCATTAATCATAACAATACCCCCTTATATTTTTTTATCAACAACTATATTATAGCATTGTAAATTTAATATTTCAATAAATTTTCAAACAATAATAAAAATCTTTTCCTAAACAAAAAAATAGATACCATTTCAAAAGAAATGGTATCTATTTTTTTCAAATTTAATTATTTCTTATTTTTTAAATCTTTAGCTATTAAAGCATCAAGAACTAATTCATAGCCTTCTGCTCCAAATTGTAATGATCTATTTACTCTACTAATTGTAGCAGTTGATGCTCCTGTTTCAAGTTCAATTTCATTGTAAGTTTTTCTAATTTTTAAAAGTTTAGCTACTTCTAATCTTTGAGAAATAGAATTTAACTCACGTAAAGTACAAACATCTTCAAAGAAAGCATAACAATCATCTTTAGTCTTTAACATTAAAATTGCTTCAAAAAACTCATCTAATTGTCTTGATTGTAATTTTTTTAAATTTGACATAACATACCTCCATTTATTTAATAATATTTTAACATTATTATACTTCATTATAAAACAATAGTCAAGTATTAAACTATTTTGTAAAAGATTGGCGGGAATATGTGGGAATCGAACCCACCTAAGAAGCTACAAACTCCTTATGCTGGTTTTGAAGACCAGAGAGCACACCAGAACTCATCTACTCCCATAAAACAACATTATGTATTATACATTATTTTTTTTAAAAAATCAACCTTTTTATGAAAATTTTTAACAAATAAGTTCTACCCACCAATCAAATAGTGCTTAAATTAAGTAATTTACCTATTTTTCACCTAATTCTCCAATTATTTCTGTTATTTCATTAATTTTATTAACCCTATCAAACTTAACTCTCTTAATTGACTTAGAAAACACAGAAGAAATTAAAACCCCGATTGCTATTGAACATGCATGAACCACTGTATTAATTCCACTGTCTAAAGCAAATAAATACTCATTTTTTGCAAAATATTCCATAGTTTTATACATTCCATATCCAGGAACCAACATTACAATTCCTATGTATAAAAATACCGTAGAAGGCATTTTTAATTTTACAGAAAAATATTCAGCAAAAAGCCCAACAACAACTGATGCAATTAAATTGCTAACTGCATTTCCAAAATATTTACTAGATAGATAATAAACTATCCAACTAATTGTTCCAATAATAGTACAATAAGGAATCGACTTTTTAGGAACGATAAAAAATATAGAAAATGCAACACTGGATACAACCGCACATAATACATTTAAAAACAAATCCATAAAATCACCTATCCAAAAATTCTAAGCATCAAAACTACACCTATCGCAATAGAAACTGCTGTAAATATTGCAGACATTATTCCTATTACACCTGACAAAATATCCCCTGATAAAATATCCCTCATAGAATTAGTTATCTGTATTCCGGGAAACAGTGGAATAATTCCTGCAATTATAATACTTGATACATTTTGTATATGAATAATCCTAGACATAGTCATTGTAAAAAGTGTAACTGTACTTGCAGATAAAAAAATTGTCAAAAAAGATGGTAATTTTAATTTTTCAACATAAGTCAAAAATAACATTTCAACTAACATTGCTAATGATGCAGGAATAAAATCACCTAAAGTTCCACCAAATATAAATGCCAAAAATGGTGCTGATATTGTAACTAATAAAATTATAGTTAAATTATTATAGGAATTTTTATTTTTTATATTTTTTAATTCTTTAAATGCTCCATCAATATCAACATTTCCTGAAACTATATTTCTGGATAACTCATTTAGCAATGCTATTTTTTCTAAATTTTTTCCCGAATCATTTACTCTTCTCATAGTTGTATAATTAGTACCGTTATACACAAATGAAATTATCACCATATTACTTAAAGCAAAAGTATTAACTGCCTTTATGTTTTCAAAAGACTTACAAATTCTATTTATACTATCCTCTACCCTATAAACTTCAGCTCCATTGTAAAGCAAAGAATATGAAAATTTAATACTAAAATTTAATAATTTTTTTGCCTCAATATCACTGCTTATAGAATTATTCTTCATCATATTCATCTTCAATACGTTCTTCCATTTCTTTTAAATATTTTTTTCTTGAACGAACAACATAAAATATCGCTAAAAATAAAATTCCCGGAACAATTAAAAGTACTGGATTTTTAAATAAATTAGCTATAACTTCCATTCTTTCTTTATAATCTTTTTCAGATTTTTCATTAAATGCCTCTAATCTATTTTTCTTTTCTTCTTCAGTTAATTCATCATAATTTTTCTTAAAATCATCTTTAGGCTTTGCAGTCTTATTAGCCTCTAAACGCTTATTTTTTTCCATTTCAGTAAGATTAGGGACATACTCTCCCTTATTTATCATATTTTGAAATAATTTAACTTCAGAATTTTCCGGATCTTTATCATTTGCAAGATACAAAGTTTCATAATTTCCTGAAGTTGCCTTAAAAATCCAAGTTAAATCTAAAGTATTATCTTTTTTTAGAATTCCTACAAAATAATCTCCCTTTACAGGAGTTAAAACACTATAACTATATTCTTTAAATTTAGGAACTTCTATTTCTTTTAAATTTTCTCCTAAAAATATTGTAGTAATCTTTACTTTAAATTTATCATTAGAATCATCAACAATATTACCTATAAAAAATGTTCTATAATTCATATCGTAAATTCTATTAGCTCTATCAAAATTATCATCTGCAAAAGAAATTTTAGAAGTAAAAGAAAAACTAAAAATAAAAATAATAGATAAAACCAAAACTTTTTTTAATTTACTTATATTAAAAATATTAAAAAATTTATTATCCATAAAATCACCTCTAAGTATATTTTACCATAAACTTCTAATAAAAAATAGAGAAGAAATAATTTCTTCTCTATAAATTTTAATTTTCACTAATTAGCATTTTCTTTATTTACTAATTTCATTAAGAAATAAACAACTACTCCAATCAATAATCCACCAAGACCTATAAGAATCTTTTGCATATCTGATTTATATAATAACCAGAAACTTACAACAACTGCAAAAATTGGAATTATTGGACCAAATGGAACTCTAAATGATGGTTGTAAGTCAGGACGTTTCTTTCTTAAAACAATTACTGATAAACAAGTTGGTACATATTGTGCAAATCTTGAAACTACACTGATAGCTGCTAAGATTGCAAATGAACCAATTAATGAACCATATAATCCTAATGCTAAAGTAATAATCCCTGTAATTATGATAGCAAGGTATGGAACATCTTTTGAATTTTTCTTAGCAATAACTCTTGGAATTAATCCGTCATTTGCTAAAGCAGCACCACTTCTTGGAGTTCCTATTGATGCAGCAATATTAATACCACCAATTGATACTAAAGTACCTGCTCCAACTAAGAATTTACCTGCATTACCAATTATTTTTTGGAAAGCATCTTGAACAGGAGCTTTAGAAACAGCTAAATCAGGTCCCAATATACCAATAGCTATACCAATAATTGCGATATAGAATATTGAACATAATAAAATTACTAATAGAATTGATTTAGGAACATCTCTTTCAGGATTTTCCATATCTTCAGCAGCAACAGCAATATTTTCAAAACCGGTAAATGCATAGAAAATTGTAAGCGCTGCAGCACCGATAGCCGCTCCGGATGACATAACTGAACCATCTTTTAATTTACCTGGAGTAAAGAATGGAGTAAAGTTTGAACCATTTATAAAGAACAAACCAACGGCGATAAAAATAATAAGTGGTAATAACTTTCCAGTTGTTACAATATTATTTACAATTTTTGTAGCTTTAATACCTGATAGATTAAGTAAAGTAAGTAAAACAACTATAATTGTTACAATTATTGCTTTAACTAAATTTGGATTTGAAAAAGTATCTTTTGGTAATAATCCCATTAACGCTTCAGCAAAACCAACTGTCATTGTTGCCCAAGCAATAATAGCGATAGCCCACTTCATAAATCCTACTTCAAAACCTATAAATTCTCCGAAGGCTTCCTTAGCGTAAACATAAGGTCCTCCATTTTTCTTGAACATCCCACCAGCTTCGGCAAAACACATTGCTATACTAATAACCAAAATTGCATCAAAAACTGTTACCAAAAGTGCGGAAGGACCAACTAATGCCATTACTTTGTTAGGTAATAAAAATATACCTGAACCAATAATAGAGTTAAATCCTAATAGAATTATACTTAATAATCCCATCTTATTTTTATTGGTCATAAAAATTATACCTCCTATTTTTTACATTCTATGACTTTTTTTACAAATTCATTGAAAATCTCTTGAGATTTTTCGTTACTTGCAGACAACATTTCAGGGTGCCATTGAACACCGATTACAAAATTATCTTCTGTAATTTTTTCAATAGATTCTATAACCCCATCAGAACTCTTTGCAACGACTTTAAATCCAGGAGCAACATCTTTTAATATTTGATGATGAAAACTATTTACCTTATATTTTTCTCCTAGAATATTTTTTAAGAAAGTTCCCTCTTCAAGCTCTACAAAATGAGTAGCTTGTGCAGGATTATCTACTTGATCATGTTTAATCTTAACAAAATCAGCATAAGATAAATCTTGATATAAAGTTCCTCCGTTAATCACATTAATTATTTGATATCCTCTACAAATACCAAAAATCGGTTTCTTTAACTCAATAGCAGTCTTATAAAGTTCCATATCAAAAACATCTCTTTCCGGAAAAAGTTCTCCAATTTTTAACATAGGGTCTTCTCCGTAGTAATAAGGGTTTACATCATGTCCTCCAGACAAAATAATCCCATCAACTTTTTCTACCATTTCTCTTGTAGCCTCTAAATCTTCATTGAATGGTATAATAAAAGGAATAGCACCCGCTCTTAATACAGCTTCAACATAGTCTTGATTAACATAAGATCTTCTATATCCAGAAAAGGCATTACCTTTATTAATTAAAATACTCCCCGAAATTCCAATAACTGGTTTCATAAAATACCTCCTAAAATAGTGTCTTGACAATTATACCATCAAATCTTGCAAAAATCAATATAAAAATAACTTTAATTCATAAATTAATGTGTTAAATTTTTTTATCAATTAGCATTAATAAGTATTTATTATTACAAAAATATGAAAAATAATTTTTTAAACAGAAATTCAAAATAACATATTATTAAATTAAATTGAAAGCTAATACTTATTAAAAGTTTACAAAAATTTAATAAATTGTCAGTGAGATAAATCTACCCCATTAAATCAAAAAATTAAATTTATATAAATTTAAATAATTACTAAAGTGCCATCTATATGATAAATAAAAAAAACTGAGGAATATTACTCTCCTCAATCTTAGTTATTAAAAGATATTTTAATTTAATAATTTATAAATAACTTATTTTTATATGTAAAAATTCTATAATTATCAATGGCTATTTTAAGTTTTCAATCAGTAAATACCCTAATACACCAACAATGATAAAAAATAATATAGATAAAAGATAAAATTTAATTTTCCATACATCTTATCTATATACTTTAAGATATTCTCCAAAAGTAAATCCGGTATCTGTTAGATAACCAGTTATATGACTACTCCTAACCAGCACTTCTCTATATGTAATAAACATAGCATTTTGCATTCCAAAATAAAAACTAATTAAATAAATTTCAATATATTTAATCAACGTAATATTTATCAATTCAAATAATTATATAAAAATTAATATTATTCCACCAAAAATCAAAGTAAAATCACAAGGTTTTTTAGGATAATGCTTTTTATCACAATATATAAAACCTGAAAAAACAGAACCAATGAAAAAACATATTAATAGGAATAATAATTTAAAAGGAATTTGATTTTCATAAATTTTTTTTGCTATCCAAGAAGCATTTCCAGTGTGATGACTTAATGTTGAACTAAAATTTTTAATTCCATAAATATTAAGCATACCAGATAATATCATAATTGCATAAATCCACAATTTAAATTTAATAGACTTTTTTGATTTTTTACTTTTATTACTCACAACAATTTCTTTCCAAACAAAAATTAAAAAAAATAGGAACCCCACCCTTCCTCGATGCTTGCATAGGGTGGGTACCCGGGAACCTTGTTGTTTCACAATAATAAAAAAAACAACTACTTAATACTAAGATAGTTGTCTTTTGGCGTGCCATAGAGGATTCGAACCCCTGGCCTTTTGGTCCGTAGCCAAACGCTCTATCCAGCTGAGCTAATGGCACATAACAGAAAACTCAGAATAAATTCTGAGTTCTTGGAGCGGAAGACGAGATTCGAACTCGCGACCCTCGCCTTGGCAAGGCGATGCTCTACCACTGAGCCACTCCCGCATAT
>NZ_KQ960138.1:0-5518 GCF_001553085.1 Parvimonas sp. KA00067
TTTTGTAAAAACACAAAACTATATTTATTATATCACATTTTTTATTTAATCAAAAATTTTTTAAACTACTAGTAGTTTTATTTTTGTTTAAGTAGAAATTTTTAAATAAAAATAAACAAATATACTATATATAGTTTAAAATAAAAATTTTATTCTATATATATTTTGTTTTGTATTGGGTATAAATGACCAGAGGTGATTTATTTGAAGATTATAAAGAGGGATTTATCAGAGGTTTTATTTGATATTTCAAAGATTGAGAATGCAATTTACAAGGCATTTGTTAGTGTTGGTGATGAAGATAAAAAAATTCTTTCAAAAAATTTAGCGAATGAAGTTTTTGAAAATATTTTGAAAGACAAGGGAGAAAATGTAAGTATAAGTGTTGAAGAAGTTCAAGATTATGTTGAAAAGACTTTAACTAAAAATAATCATTATGATACTTTGAAAAGTTACATTTTATATAGAGAAAAGAGAAATTCTTTGAGAAAGGAATTAAATTCTTTTAGAGAATATATTGAAGATGAGAATTTAATTGAAATTTTTGCAAAAATTCAAAAAGATTTTTCAACTGAAGGTTATGAGCTTGATAGGTTATTTAGAAAATTTTTATCTTTTGTTAAGCCTAATTCAACTTTGAATGAAAAGGTTGAGCTTTTGATAAAGGCATCTTCTGAATTAACTTCAAAAGAAAATCCAAATTGGGAGTACATTTCTGCGAGAATTTATGCTTATAAGATTCATAAAGGAATTTCTAATTACGAAAAGGAATTGCATATTGTTGACTTTAAATCAAAGATAAAAGTTTTAACTAAACTTAATTTATATGGGGCATATATTCTGGAAAATTACTCTAATGATGATATTGATGAACTTGAAAAATATATGGATAATTCAAGAGATGAACTATTTACTTATTCATCTTTAGATTTAGTTTATAAAAGATATTTAATATGCGATTCACATAAAAAGGTAATTGAAACAATGCAAGAAATGTTTATGGGAATTGCAATGCATCTTGCTATTCCTGAAAAAGATAGGGTTTCTTTTGCTAAAAAAGTTTATGATGTACTTAGCAATTTAAAGGCAACTGTTGCAACTCCTACGATGTCGAATGCAAGAAAGCCGTTTCATCAACTTTCTTCTTGTTTCATAGATACTGTTCCTGACACTCTAAAGGGAATTTACAGAAGTATTGATAATTTTGCACAAGTTTCTAAACATGGTGGTGGAATGGGACTTTATTTTGGCAAGGTTCGTGCAACAGGTTCAGATATTCGTGGCTTTAAAGGTGTTGCAGGTGGAGTTATAAGGTGGATAAAACTTGCAAATGATACAGCTGTTGCTGTTGACCAACTTGGTGTTAGACAAGGTTCTTGTGCTGTGTATTTAGATGTTTGGCATAGAGATGTTCCTGAATTTTTAAATCTTAGAACAAATAACGGCGATGATAGAATGAAAGCACATGATGTTTTTCCTGCAATTTGTTTTCCAAATCTATTTTGGCGTTTAGCAAAGGAAAATATAAATTCTAATTGGTATTTATTCTGTCCTCATGAAGTAAAGGAAGTAATGGGATTTTGTTTAGAAGATTTTTATGGAGAAGCATGGGAAGAAAAATATAAACTTTGCATTAAAGAGCCGAGACTTGATAAGAGGGTTTTAACCGTTAAAGATTTAGTTAAGTTGATTCTAAAAAGTCAGGTTGAAACGGGAACTCCTTTTATATTTAATAGAGATAATGCGAATAATACAAATCCAAATTCACATAAAGGAATGATTTACTCTTCAAATCTTTGTACTGAAATTATGCAGAATATGAGTGAGATTTTAGATAGTGAAGAAAAGATTATGCAAATAGATGGAGAAGAACATGTTGTTACTGATGTAAAGGCAGGAGATTTTGTTGTTTGTAATCTTGCAAGTCTTGTTCTTGGAAATATAGATTTGAAAAATGATGATGAAATGGAATTTGTCGTTTCGACAATGGTAAGAGCTTTGGATAATGTAATTGACTTAAATTACTATCCAACACCTTTTGCTAAGATAACAAATTCAAAATACAGAGCAATCGGACTTGGAACAAGTGGTTATCATCATGCTCTTGTTAAAAATAAAATTATGTGGCAAACTGATGAACATTTGGAATTTATGGATAAAGTTTATGAAAAGATAAATTATTTTGCAATTAAGGAAAGCTCAAAAATTGCAGAAGAAAAGGGAAGTTACAAATATTTTGAAGGCTCAGATTGGGAAAATGGAAAATATTTTGAAAAAAGAGAGTACAATTCTAAAAAATGGCTTGAGCTTAAAGAAAAAGTTTCAAAAAACGGTCTTAGAAATGCATATCTTTTAGCAGTTGCACCAACAGGCTCAACTTCGATTATTGCAGGAACTACGGCAGGTGTTGACCCTGTTATGATGAGATATTTTCTTGAAGAAAAGAAAGGTTCAATTATTCCAAGAGTTGCTCCGGATTTAACTCCTGAAACTTTTTGGCTTTATGAAAATGCTCACGAAGTTGACCAAACTTGGTCTATAAGAGCAGGTGGAGTTAGACAAAGACATATTGACCAAGGACAAAGTTTGAATCTTTACATTACAACTGATTACAAGATGAGTCAAATTTTAAAACTTCTGATTTTATCTTGTGAAGTTGGATTGAAAAGTATTTATTATATAAGAAGTAAAAGTTTAGATATTGAAGAATGTGATAGCTGTTCAGCTTAGAAAGGAAAGATTATGAAATTAAATAAAAAAGCTCTTTTTAATGAAAATGGAGATATTGAATTATCAAAAAGAAAAATGATAAATGGAAATACTACAAACTTAAATGATTTTAATAATGTAAAATACACTTGGACAACTGAATGGTATCGTAATGCGATGAATAACTTTTGGATTCCTGAAGAAATTAATTTATTTCAAGATTTAAAAGATTATAAGGTAATGGACGAATATGAAAAAACTGCTTTTGATAAAGTTTTAAGTTTTCTTATATTTTTAGATAGTATTCAAACTGCTAATCTTCCATACATTGGGGAATATATTACTGCAAATGAAATTAATCTTTGCCTTACAATTCAAGCGTATCAAGAGGCTGTGCATTCACAAAGCTATGGCTATATGTTAGATAGTATTTGTTCGCCTGAAGAGAGAATAAATATTTTATATCAATGGAGAGATGATAAGCATCTTCTTGCAAGAAATAAATTTATTGGTGATTTATACAACGAATTCCAAGAAAACAAAGACCCATATAGCTTAGTAAAAACTATGGTTGCAAACTATATCTTAGAGGGAGTTTATTTTTATTCAGGTTTTATGTTCTTCTACAATTTAGGAAGAAATGGTAAAATGCCAGGCTCAGTACAAGAAATCAGATATATAAATAGAGATGAAAATACGCATCTTTGGTTATTCAAAAAAATGATTTTAGAATTACAAAATGAAGAGCCTGAACTTTTTACAGAAGAAAAAGTTGCTGTGTATAAAGAGATGATTAAAACAGGCGTTGAGCAAGAAATTGCTTGGGGACAATATGTTTTAGGTGAAAATATACCGGGACTTACAATGCAAATGGTTGAAGATTATATAAAATATCTTGGAAATCTTAGAAGTACAGCTTTAAACTTTGGTAAACTTTATGACGGATATGATGAAGAACCGGAAAGTATGAAGTGGGTTAGTGAGTATTCAGACCCTAATGCAATAAAAACAGATTTCTTTGAGGCAAAACCATCAGCATATTCAAAGTCAAGCATAATAGATGACGATTTAGATGATCTATAAAAAACAAAATTAAATATAAAAATAAATTAAAAACTAACTTTTTTTCAATTAGTTAGTTTTTTTATTGAAAAAATTTATATTAAATTTAGTTTAACTATTGAAAAATAAAATTAATAGTAGTATAATATTAACACAAATAGGAATTATTTGCATTAAAATTTTTTAAAGGGGGATTATTATGAATATTAAATTTAAAAAAATTATTTCAATGATTATTGTTGCATGTATTTTTTTAGTAGGTTGTTCTTCAAGTAAGAATGACAAAACAAAAGAAATAGCAACTACTGAACAAAAAGGCAGAAAAAAAGTCATTTATACTACATTTTTTCCGGTAACTTATTTAACAAATAGTATTGTTGGAGATAAAATGGAGATAAAAACAATTATAAAAGGAAATCAGGAGCCTCACTCATTTGAAATAAAAACAAATGATATGAAAGATATTTTAGAGGCTGATTTAATAATTTATAATGGAGCAAATATGGAAAGTTTTATTCCGGATTTGGAATCAGTTGTTAATGATAAAAATAAGTTTTTGAATATGTCTCAAGGACTAACTCTTTTAGATAATGGAGATGGACTTTCAGACAAACACGAAATGGTAAATCCACATACTTGGCTTAGTATAAAAAATGCAATTATTCAACTTGATACTATTTATAAAAAAGTTTCTTCTATAGATCCAGAAAATGAAGCATATTATAAAGAAAATTTAAAAAAAGCACAAGATGAATTTAGAGCTTTAGACAAAAAATTTGAAACAGAGCTTGCAAAAGTTAAAGATAAGGAAAAATATTTTGTTGTAAGTCATGCTGCTTTTAATTATCTTGCCAATGATTATGGATTAAAGCAAGTTGCAGTTACAGGTATTTCTCCTGAAAATGAACCTTCAGCAAAACAACTTCAAAAAATTGCCGAATTTGTTAAAGCACATAATATAAATACTATATTTTTTGAAGGAAAAGCAACTCCAAAGGTTGCTGAAACTCTTGCAAAAAATACTAACACAAAAACTTCAACTTTATATACTATGGAAAATTTAACTGACGAAGAAATTAAAATGGGCTATTTAAAATTAATGGAATTAAATTTAGAAGCGTTAGTTAAATCATTTAATGAATAGGGAGATATTATGAGTAAAAATTTAAAGAATAAAATAAATAGAATGAATTTGATTTTAGTTTGTAGTGCAATTCTACTTACAAGCTGTTCAAAAAAACAGGAAGAAAAGGAAAAAAGTTCTACAAAAAATTTTGAGTTTGTAGAAAAAGAAACAAATTATAAAAAGGATGAGACAACAGAAGTTTTAATTGATGCGGAAATAAAAAAGAGTGATATAGTTAGGTCATATAAACACGGAGACCACTGGCATGTGTTTACTAAAGACGGTAAAGAACATATTACTTATACAGACCCTTCAAAATTGGGAGATGGAAATTCACTTTCTCTTGTTAGTGTTGTTTCAAAGAGTAAATTAAGAGGATTAAATGTAACATCAATATTAAAACATGGGGATCACTGGCATGTTTATACTGCTGATGGGAATGAATATTTAACTTATGAAAATCCATCTAGTATGTTTCCTAATATTACTGTTGGAAATTATGTAGGCTCACATAGTTCTAATAGAAATAGAGGAAGTTCAAACAACTATTCACATGCTAATATTATTGAAGAGAAAAAAGATAGAGTTGTAAAGATTTTAAGACATGGAGATCATTGGCAT
>NZ_KQ960139.1:0-4701 GCF_001553085.1 Parvimonas sp. KA00067
TTTACTGTTGATTATTATGGAACAGAAACACCGATTAAACAAGTTGCATCAATTTCAGTTCCTGAAGCTAGATAATTATTAATCTATCACATGAATACAATGTTTTAATAGTATGTTCCGAAAGTAATAAAAATAATGAGAAGGTTTATCCTGCCATGTGTAAAAATGTAATATCTGTTGGAAGCTGCAAGGATTGTGTTCAAGATATTCTTATTTATAATGGAAAGTTTTTATTTAAAGAAATTAATATGTTTGTTGATTGGATAGATATAAGAAAAATTATTGTAAAATGAAATAGCTTTTATAATGCTATAGCTTCTGGAATTATAATAAAGGAAAATTATATTTTTGATAACATGTTTGTTAAGAAAATTTTTAAGTATTCTAAAGTTTTAAATGATGTTAAATATTTTTATTGATGATAAGGGGTATTTTTTTGGTTAGAAAATTTTATAAAATTATTAATTTTAATTATTTTACTAATATAGTAATTTTTGCTGTTTGTCTATTAACTTCTATTTGTCAACTTCTTGTTTATGTTTATACTAAAAAAATAGTTGATAAATTTATAGAATTAAATGGTATTTATTACTATGGTGTTAAAATATTTATGTGCTTATTGTTTGCTTTTTTGGTAATGAGCACCTTAAAAAAATTTTTGTTTTCAGTTATTGCTATAAAGCTGGAATATAAAATTTTGAGTAAATATATTTTAAATATAAAAAATTTAAAAGAAGAAGAATTAAATAATTCTATTGTAATTATGGATAGAATTTCAAAATTTACAGATTTTCTAGATAATAATTTAAACAGTCTTATTTATACACCTTTTTCGTTTATATTTACTTTTTGGGGAATTTTTTTGATTGATAGAATAACTGCTATGATAATTATACCAGTTGTTGTAACTACAGTGTTTATCGACTTTTTGTTAACAGATAAACTGATATATTCTTCACAAAAGTATTATAGAGAACATAGTGATTGTATAAATTTTCAAAAAGAGATGTTAGAAAAAATAGAAAATATAAAAATTAATTGTCTTGAAAATTATATCGATAGTTTACATAGAAAAAAACAAGAAAAATTATTGAAATCTAAAAATTATCTAACATTTAGAGAACAAATATCCTATATTCCTGCACTATTAAATGAATATTTACCAACTATTATATTAATTTTTATAGCAATTTTAAGAGTAAAATATTCTCCTATGAGCTATGGACAGTTTTTTGCACTACTTAGTATGGTTGTTGGGATATCATTACCTTTTACGAAATTTTTAAGAACAATCACTAATTTGAAATCAATAAGTGTTTTGTTGGATGATATTGTAAAAATAATAGATTCAAAAGATTGTCATATCGTTAAGAATAATTTTAAAAGTTCAAACTTTACTGATAATACAGTAATTAATGTTAAAAATTTGGATTTTAATTATGGAGATAAAATTATTTTTAGGGATGTAAACTTTAGTGTAAAGAATGGTGAAAAAATTTCTATAATTGGTGAAACTGGCTCAGGAAAGTCTACTCTGATAAAAATTATTTTAGGATTATATGACTTAAATGAAAAAACAAAAATAAATGTTTTTGGATTTGATGTTAATGAAGAAAAAAGAAAAATTTGGGAAAATATTGGATATGTTGATAATAATACATATTTGTTTGATGGGAGTATAAATTATAATATTACCTTTAAAAAGGATTTAACTAATTCTGAATTTAAAATTTTAGAAAATATAGCTTTAATGCTTGATATAAATTATTTACTAGATAAAGAAATAGATGTAAAGCAATTTGGAACTAATTTATCTGGAGGAGAAAAATTAAAAATTTGTATAGCCAGAGCATTATTTAGAAATCCAAGTCTTTTGATTTTAGATGAACCTACATCTGCACTTGATGATTACAGTGAGGATTTATTTTGTGATTTGTTAAAAAACTTTAATGTTACAACTATATTGGTTACACATAGAAAAAAACTTATGGATATGAGTGATAGAATACTTAAAATTTCAGATAATAAAGTTTTTGAAATAAATAAGGAGAGTGAAATTAATGTTTAAAAAAATTAATTTAGTAACAAAAAGTCTTAATTTGCTTTCTGGAATTTCATTTCTATTCAATTCATTTCAAAGTGTTTTTGCAGATTTTCTTTTTGGAATATTATATTTTTTAATTTTTGAGAAATTGTATTATACTAAAATGCATTATCTTTTATTAATGTTATTAACATTTTTAGTTTTTTTATATTTTGTGTTTTTAATTCCTTTTTGGGGATATAATATGGAAAAAGGTGTTAATATATATACTAAAAATTTAACTAATTTAGTTTTTAAATCAATTCTTAATAGAGATAATGTTGTACATTCATCTGAAAACATTACTTTAATTCAATATGATGTAATAAATGATTCAAAGATATTAGGCTGGGATCTTGTAGTGTTTTTTCAAGCGATTTTATCAGGTATTATATCAACTATTGTTATTTTTAATGCTTCATACAAAATGTTACTATTCCTTTACATTTTAGGTTTAATTGCAATAATATTAAATTTGTTTTTTATAAAAATTATAAAAAAATTATATTTGTGTATAAGAAAAAATACTGAGCTTAAAATAAAATATTTATCTGATTATGTTAATAATTTAATAATAATAAATATTTTTGGATTAAGTGAATCAGTAGAAAGTGATATTTTAAAAGTATTTGAGGAAGTTTATAAACAAAAAATAAAAATAAAATTTTACGAGACGATAACTTTTTTTATAGACAATATAGTATATAAAATTGGATTTAAATTAATAATAATTATATATGGAATGTATCTTGTTTCAATAGGAGATATAAATTTTGGATATTTATTGCTATGTTTTTCTATGGTTGAAGGGATAATTTTCTTTTTGAGTTATACAGGTGAATATATATCTATTATTCAAAAAATATTTATAAGTATTTCTAAAGTTAACACTTTTTTATATTCTAAAAAAAATTCTGAAATGTCGAAATTTGTTTTAAAGCCTGTATCTAGGATAGAATTTAAGGATGTATTTTTTAAATTTTTTGACAGTAAAGAGTATTTAATAAATGGATTAAATTTAGAATTTGACTTTTCAAATAACTATATAATTTGTGGTAAAAACGGTATTGGTAAAAGTACAATTTTTAAATTGATATTTGGTATTTTAAAACCTGATAAAGGGAGCATTAATTTTAATTATTGTAAATTAGAAAATAGTGGAAATCCTGTTTATGTATCTCAAGAGCCTTTGATTTTTTCAGGTACTGTAAGAGAAAATATATTACTTGATAAAAGAAATGTTAGTGATGACAAAATATATAAAGCTTTACAAACAGTTTGTTTAGATAATTGGGTTAATTCTTTGGATGATGGACTTGACTTTTATATTGATGAAAAAGTAAGTGTTTTATCTAAAGGAGAAAAGATGAGATTAACAATAGCTAGGGCGTTAATAACTAACCCCCAAATACTTTTTTTAGATGAACCTGATGCAAATTTAGATGTTGAAACAATAAAATTAATTATAAACAATATAAAAAAATTATATAAATGTAAATTTATGATTATTTCACATTTAACAAAGTATAATATTTATGATGAAGATTTTAAAATAATAAAGTTGTAGTAGGGAATATTTATGGTTAGTAAAAAATACATAAAAATTATATGGCAAGAGAGCTATACAGAAAAGAAGAAGTTATATGTGGAAACATATCAGAATATAAAGGATGGATAAAGTTATCAAAGTTTTGCTTAGAGTTAATACTTAGTGAGATTGACAATGTAAATACAAGAACAGAGTTAATCTTTGTTTTAGAAAAAAAGTTTAAATTAGGAATTTGGAATAAATTAATTGATGACTTGATTTATATAAATTATTTATTAGATACTGAAGTAGATTTTAAAATAGAAAAAATCACTTTAATATGAGGTGTGTTTGTGGATCGGGAATAAATTCCTTATATATTTCTCATGATGGGAAAATTTATCCATGTTCAACAATGTATAACTTGAAGAATTCATTTATGCAATTATCAGAGTTATTAAGTGACAACTGTAAGTCAAGATTATTTCTAGAACCTATAGTCGACCATATAGAAAGTTGTAAATATTGTGATATAAGATACTTTTGTTGTAATATTTGTCCTAGCGTAAATTTAAGCTTATATAAAAATGAAAAAATTGTTAAAACGATATGCGATAAAAATAAAAAAACATTAGAGAATATTATTTGGAACAAACCTTCTATCTAAAAATTTATTGTGTTTTTAAATAAAAAGATTATAAAAAAAATTAAGTAATAATAAAGATATATATTGTGCTGCACCTAAACATTTAATACAAGAAATAGGTGCAGTTTTTATAGTTAAAAAATAAGGTTCTCTGGAAACAATTCGATGTAAACTTTAGTTGAAATGAGAGTTTATTATTTAAAGAATAAGAATAGAATAAAAATTTAATAATGTAAAATAATGATTTAAGGTAAATTTTTTAATTTATCAAAAAGTAGATTAGAAAATTATAAGTTTTTTAGTAAATATATAACTTTAAATATTAAAAAAAATTGAAAAAGATTGAAAAAGATTGAAAAAATAGTTAAAAAATGATACACTTATTGTATAAAATTAAAGGAGAAAGACTATCTTATGGATTTAGAATTTAAAAGAGTAGTTATT
>NZ_KQ960140.1:0-1760 GCF_001553085.1 Parvimonas sp. KA00067
CAAGAAACCTGAAAATTAAAGAGTAATATATTTCTGGTCAAGCGACCAAGGGCATAAGGTGAATGCCTTGGCACTGAGAGCCGAAGAAGGACGTGATAAGCTGCGAAAAGTCTCGGGGAGGAGCAAATATCTGTTAATCCGGGAATGTCCGAATGGGGAAACCTACTTGAGCAAACCTCAAGTATCTTATTGTGAATACATAGCAATAAGAGGGGAGAGTTGGTGAACTGAAACATCTAAGTAGCCAGACGAAAAGAAAGAAAAAATTCGATTTTCAAAGTAGCGGCGAGCGAAATGGAAAGAGCCCAAAATAAGTTAAGGATAAAGATTGATAGTAGAATGGTCTGGGAAGGCCAACCGAAGAAAGTGAAAGTCTTGTAAACGAAATTGATTAATATCTGACTTAGAAAGAGTAGCATGGGACACGAGAAATCCTGTGTGAACATGGGGGGACCACCCCCTAAGGCTAAATACTACTCAGTGACCGATAGAGAATAGTACCGTGAGGGAAAGGTGAAAAGAACCCCGGGAGGGGAGTGAAATAGAACCTGAAACCTTATGCCTACAAGCAGATAGAGTCTTATAGAGAGATGATATCGTACTTTTTGTAGAACGGGCCAGCGAGTTATGGTGTGCGGCAAGGTTAAGTAATGAAGTTACGGAGCCGTAGGGAAACCGAGTCTGAATAGGGCGGATAAGTCGTATGCCATAGACCCGAAACCAGGTGATCTATCCATGAGCAGGTTGAAGTGAAAGTAAAATTTCATGGAGGACCGAACCGGGTAACGTTTAAAAGTTATCGGATGACTTGTGGATAGGGGTGAAAAGCCAATCGAACTTGGAGATAGCTGGTTCTCCTCGAAATAGCTTTAGGGCTAGCCTCAATTTAGTTTACAGGGGGTAGAGCACTGAATACCGTAGGGGTGTTAGACATTACCGAAAGTTATCAAACTCCGAATACCTGATAAATGATGATTGGGAGTCAGACTATGTGGGATAAGCTTCATAGTCAAAAGGGAAAGAGCCCAGACCACCAGCTAAGGTCCCTAAATATAGATTAAGTGGTAAAGGATGTTTTACTACTTAGACAACCAGGATGTTGGCTTAGAAGCAGCCATACATTTAAAGAGTGCGTAATAGCTCACTGGTCAAGTGGTAGAGCGCCGAAAATGAACGGGGCTAAAATCTAATACCGAAGCTGTGGACTAATGTAAATTAGTGGTAGAGGAGCATTGTGTAAGGGGTGAAGCTAAGTTGGAAGACGAAGTGGACTTTACAGAAGAGAGAATGCTGGCATGAGTAGCGAAAAGGCAGGTGAGAATCCTGCCCGTCGAAAGCCTAAGGATTCCTGAGGAAGGCTCGTCCTCTCAGGGTAAGTCGGGACCTAAGCCCAGGCTGAAAAGCGTAAGCGATGGACAACAGGTTGAGATTCCTGTACTATCTTTGAATGTTTGAGAGATGTACTGACGCAGGAGGATATGTTGAGCGTGTGAATGGTAGAGCACGTCTAAGCAAGTAGATAGAGATTAGAGGCAAATCCCTAATCTTAATATCGAGATGTGATGGGGAGCGAAAAATGAGTAGTGAAGCAACAGATTCCAAACTGCCAAGAAAAGGTACTATTGAGTGAGAAGATACCCGTACCAAAACCGACACAGGTAGGCAAGGAGAGAATCCTAAGACGCGCGGAAGAACCTTTGTTAAGGAACTCGGCAAAATGACCCCGTAACTTCGGGAGAAGGGGTACCATTAGATGTGAA
>NZ_KQ960141.1:0-46932 GCF_001553085.1 Parvimonas sp. KA00067
ATTTGGAGAATATCAAGGTAATCACGGAGATGGAAATGAAAAACCATTTGAATGGCCAAAAGGTGTAACAAGAATCGTAGATCATGGAGATCATTGGCATTTATATGTTGGAGATAAAGAGGTTGCAGTTGTTCACGAAAATCCAAGAAGTCATTATCCTAATGCAGAATATATCAAAGAAGGAAGTGACCACTCTGATATTGGTGTAGATGAAAATGAATTATTTACTTATGAAAGTGTAAAAGCGGAAATAAAAGACAAAGTAATTCCATATCTTGACAATAATCTAAGAGCAATGAGACATTATGGAGATTTAAATACAACATTACCAGTTTATGGATCTAACGGAGTTACAAAAGGAATATTTTATTGGTTACATGGAAATCACTACCATGCGATAACTATAAAACAAATTATTCAAAATGCAAAAGCTGGTCAATATGGTGATTGTACTGCAAAAGAAATTGTATCTGCTCTAAAATATATAATTGAAAATCCAAATGCAAAAATTGAGTCTAAAATAACTGTTGATAGAGAAGAAGTAGAAAAATATCTTATGAAAGTTTATAATCTAAAAGATAAATTGGATGTACAGGTTATTGGAAATATTGCTTATGTTTATATAAATAATGAGACTTTAACATTTAGTTTAGCGGATTTTGAAAAAGTAAATGGAGAAATAAGATATAAAAAGGAACTACCGAAAGCACCAAAAAAAGTAGATAAAGATAATAAAAATTCTGATGTAGAAAAGGAAGATAATAATAAAAACACCATTTCTAAGTCTGAAGATAAAAAAGTTGATGAAAAGAAAAAAGAAAAATTAAATACTAATAAGTCAACAAAATTAGACGAAAATAAGAAAGAAAAAGACAACAAAAAGAAGTAATCTTCTAAATTTAAAATCACTCAAATAGAGTAAAATCTAATTGAGTGATTTTTTTGTAAATAAATAAGTTTTATTTAAATAAAATTTTTTAATTAAAAACTTTTTTTGTAAATATGTTTGTAAAATGTTTTTTATGTGGTATAATATATTTGTAATCAATTAGCACTCAAGTTAATAGACTGCTAATAACTTTAATAGGAGGGATATTATGAAATTAAAACCAATAGGAGATAAATTAGTTATAGAAATGGTTGAGGTAGAAGAAAAGACAAGCTCAGGTATTGTTCTTCCTACTTCTGCAAAGGAAGCGCCAAGTGTTGCAAAAGTTTTGGCAATTGGTGATGAAATTTTAAAAGATGAAGATAAAAAAGATTTAATCAAGGTTGGAGATAAAATAATTTTCTCTAAATATGCAGGAACTGAAGTTAAACTTGATAAAAAAGAATATATTGTTGTAAAAATTGCTGATGTTTTAGCAGTTGTTGAAGATTAGGAGGTTTTTAAATGGCTAAAGAAATTAAATTTAATGAAGATGCAAGAAAAGGAATGGAAGCTGGTATTAATAAACTTTCAAATGCAGTAAAAGTTACTCTTGGACCTAAGGGTAGAAATGTGGTTTTAGATAAAAAATTCGGTGCACCTCTTATAACAAATGATGGTGTTACTATTGCAAGAGAAATTGAATTGGAAGACCCTTATGAAAATATGGGTGCTCAACTTGTTAAAGAAGTTGCTACTAAGACAAATGATGTTGCAGGGGACGGTACAACTACTGCAACACTTTTAGCTCAAGCAATTATTAGAGAAGGATTAAAGAATGTTGCTGCTGGAGCAAATCCTATGATTATTCAAAAGGGAATTAAAAAGGCAGTTGAAAAGGCAGTTGAAGGAATTAAGGAATTTTCAAAACCTGTTGAAACAAAAGAAAGTATTGCTCAAGTAGCATCAATTTCTGCTGCTGATGAAGAGGTTGGAAAACTAATTTCAGATGCAATGGAAAAAGTTGGTAAAGACGGTGTTATAACTGTTGAAGAATCAAGAAGTATGGGAACAACTTTAGAAGTTGTTGAAGGTATGCAATTCGATAGAGGATATGTTTCTCCTTATATGGTAACAAATACTGAAAAAATGGAAGCTGAACTTGAAGACCCATACATTTTAATTACTGATAAAAAGATTAGTAATATTCAAGAAGTTTTACCTGTTTTAGAACAAATCGTTCAACAAGGAAAACCACTTTTAATTATCGCTGATGATGTTGAAGGGGAAGCAATGGCAACTCTTGTTGTTAATAAATTAAGAGGAACATTTAACTGTGTAGCAGTAAAAGCACCTGCTTTTGGAGATAGAAGAAAAGATATGTTACAAGATATTGCTATCTTAACAGGTGGTACAGTTATTTCAGAAGATTTAGGATATGAATTAAAAGAAACTTCTATTGAAATGTTAGGTAGAGCAAGAAGAGTAACTGTTGGAAAAGAACTTACTGTTATCGTAAATGGTGCTGGAGAACAAAAAGCTATTGAAGAAAGAGTTGCATTAATTAGAAATCAAATTGAAATAAGCGATTCTGAATATGATAGAGATAAATTACAAGAAAGACTTGCTAAACTTGCAGGTGGAGTTGCTGTAATCCAAGTTGGAGCAGCAACAGAAACAGAATTAAAAGAAAGAAAATTAAGAATTGAAGATGCTTTAGCAGCTACAAGAGCAGCAGTTGAAGAGGGTATCGTTCCAGGTGGTGGAACTGTATTGTTAAATGTAATTCCAAGAGTTAAAGCACTTCTTGAAAAAACAAATGGAGATGAAAAAACAGGTGTTAGCATAATTGTTAAAGCACTTGAAGAACCTGTTAGACAAATTGCTATTAATGCAGGTTTAGAAGGCTCTGTAATCGTTGAAAATGTTAAAAATGCAGAAGTTGGAATTGGTTTTGATGCTTTAAATGAAAAATATGTAAATATGCTTGAAAGCGGAATTGTTGACCCTACAAAAGTTACAAGGTCAGCATTACAAAATGCATCAAGTGTTGCATCAATGGTATTAACAACAGAGGCTGCTGTTGCTGATGTTACTAAAGAAGAACCAATGGGACAAATGCCTGGTGGAATGAATCCCGGAATGGGATATATGTAGGCTAATCTACACATAAGATTCAGTTGAAGTATCTTTTAAAATTAAAATTTAATTTTGAATATATTTAAATTTATGGTAAAATAGAACTTAGATGATGTCTAAGTTCTTTTTTTTATGGAGATTTTATGATTATTTTATTTTTTAATATTATATTTTTAATTTGTATTACTATTTTGGGGATACATCAAGGTTTTTATTTATATGAATTTAATAAAATTTTAAAAAATTTAAAAGTTTTAGGTGAAAATAAAGATTTAAAAGAAAATAAAAAAAATATTTTAGAGTATAATTACAATCTTGCACAACTTAATTATATTTTTTGTGTTTGTTTTTCTACACCTATGAAAAAATATTTTGAAAAAAAGATTAAATTTGAATACATTGAATAGGAGAAAATTTTGAAAGATTATTTATTTATACATAAAGATGAAGAAAAAATTGAATATGGAAAAGTTGTAGATAGCAAGTTGAATTCCTATTTTGTAAAAAAAATTAGTGATTTTGAAATAGGAGATATTTATAGAGTAAGAGTTGTAAAAAAAGTTGTAGCACTACATTGTTTTTTTGTTGAGCTTAAAAATGGGAAAAACGGATTTTTGGATTTTAAAGATACCATTGGAGAAATCAAAGTTGGAGATGTGATTTTTGTTGAAATATATAAGATAAACGCAGGAGATAAGGCACCTAATGTTTCAATGAATTTTTCAATTTCTTCTCTTTTTTCAGTTGTTTCATTTAAGAATAGTGAAGAAATTTTGATTTCAAAAAAATTAAAAGATTTTAAATTTGATATTGATAAAATAAAGGCTTTAAAATCAAATTTTTCAATAAAATTGAGGACGAAGTCTGTATCTTGTGATGAAGAATTTTTGTTAAATGATATAAGTGAAAATTTGAAAAAAATGCAAGAAATTGTGGACAGTATAAATAATTTACCGGTTCCAAAATTGATATATAAAAAAGAAAATTTTTTGGAAGACTTTTTAATTGAAAATGAAAAATATAGTTGTATCTTAAATGAAAAAGAGTTGTATAAAAAATTTAAAAATGATGAATTTTTAAAAAATGAATTGATTTTTGATGAAGAATATTCTCCAAAATATGACTATAACATTGGGATTTATCTTGAAAATTTAAACAAAAAAGTTGTTGAAGTTGAAAATATAAATATAGTAATAGAAAAAACAGAGGCACTTACTGTTATAGACGTAAATTCAAAAGGAAAGACAAGTGAAAGTGATAAAAGTAAAAATGCACTTAGTGTAAATTTAATTGCTATTGATGAAATTTTAAGGCAAATTTCTTTTAGAGATATTTCAGGGATAATAATCGTTGATTTTATAAATATGAAAGCAAAAGAAAAAGAAGTTTTAGAAGAAAAAATTAGTAAAATACAAGTTTTAGATAATAAAATTTGGAATTTTCACGGATTTACAAAACTTGGACTATATGAGATAACAAGACAGAGAGGAAAATAATGGAAATAAAAAATTTAGAAATAATAGACAACACTAATGAAGGACTTGGAGTTGCAAAAAGCGATGAGGGAATAATTTTTGTAAAAGGTGGACTTGTTGGTGATATTGTTGATGTTGAAATAACACAAAAAAAGAAAAATTTTTCTAATGGATATGTAAAAAATTATGTAAAGTTTAGTGAATTTAGAGAAAATAAATATGATGAAAACTTAACGGATATATATCCTTTTATAAATTTGAAATATGAAAAAGAACTTGAATTAAAGAAAAAAATGTTTTTAAACAATCTTAGAAAAAATACTAAAATTGAATTGGGAAATGTTGAAATTTTAGGAAATGAAAAAAATCTTAATTATAGAAATAAGATAGAATTAAAGACAAATGAAAATTTTGAACTTTGCTATTGTGTAGATAATGGAGAAAATAAATTAAAGCTTGAAAGCTGTCCGATTAGTGATTTAGCCATCAATGAATTTTTACCATTTTTACAAGAAAAGTTAAGAGAATTTAAAATAAAGTCTTATGATGTTAATACAGATATGGGAATTTTGAAGAATATCAGTATAAGAGCAAATTTTAATTCTGAAATTATGATTACCTTTGTTGTAAAGAAAAATACAAAAGAAGTTGAAAATTTTGTTAAAAGTTTAAAGATTTACGAAAATTTAGTTAGTGGATATGTAAATATAAATCCTAAAAAAGCAAGTATAATTATGGGTAATGAATGTATTTGTGTATTTTCAAAAAAACTTTTTATAGATAAAATCGGAAAATATGAATTTAATATTTCTCCAAAGAGCTTTTTTCAAGTAAATAAATTTCAAACTGAAAATTTATATAAAATAGCAAAAGAATTTTTAGGAGAAAATAAGGAAGAAACTTTGCTTGACCTTTACTCAGGAATAGGAACGACAAGTATATACTTTGCAGAAAATTTCAAAAAAGTAATCGGCGTTGAAGTCGTAAAAGATGCAGTAAAAGATGCAAAAGAAAATTTAAAACTGAACGAAGTTAAAAATGTAGAATTCATCTATGGGAAAAGTGAAGAAAAAATCGAAGAAATACTAAAAACAAAAAATATAGACATAGTTTCAGTGGACCCTCCACGAAAGGGATTGGATAAAAAAGTTGTAGATACAATATTGAAAAGCAATATAAAAAAATTAGTCTATATAAGCTGTAACGGAGCTACATTAACAAGAGATTTAAAACTTTTCATTGACGGTGGCTTTGAATTGCAAAAAGTAAAACTATGCGATATGTTCAGTAGAACAGCACATTGCGAGGTTGTTGTAGAGATTGGGAGATTAAAATAATTATTTAAGTGATTTGATAAAGGTGTAAGTTGGTGATTTTATGGAAAACAAACAAATTTATGATTTTGCAGTTAAGTGGGAGTCTGTTTTTAGAGATTTTACAAATTATAAATTTCAGGATATTTATTTTAAACTTATTAATGATTGTGAAAAGTTAGGTTTTAAAGAAGACTTAGGGATAGGTTTTGAGTATAGTTATGAAGAGGCTTTTTGTGATTATTTAGATTTTGAAGATATTGTTGACTATATTAGTGATGTTGATATTTTAGGCTCAATTATTTACCATAAACTTAAAACTTTTGATAAAAATTCTGATGCTTATGAATTTTCTTTGTGGTTAAACATTGCTTTTACTAGATTTGTTGAAATTTTTTGTGTAAAAATTATAGATAAGAAGTTAAAAAATGTAAACATTTCATCTAAAAAACATTTGAAAAAATTAGGTGTTTCTAAAATTGTAGAAGAAGTTGTTACCTTGAATAATTTGGGAGAAGTTAAATTTTATATATATGAAAATTTTGCAGGTATATCAAGAAAAATAGAAGAAAAAAGTTTTAATATAGATTCTGAAATGGTAGAAAAAATTTTTGAAAATTTAATTTGTTCAATTAATAAAAGAAAATTCCCAAAAGATGATATAGATGAGAATTTTTGGACTTTAAGCTTAGAGGACATATCCTATGAAAAATATAAATTTAAAGATTTTTTAGGTAATGATTTATTTTTTGATTCGCTTAGCTTGTCCGAATTTATCAGGAATACTTTAGATATTGATGATTTGTTATTGTTTGACAACAACAAATATGACGAAATCAAAAAATTTGAAATAAAATATGATAGGATTACTAAAATTTCTGATGATGAAATAAATTATAGTGAGAATTTTAGTATTGATGCAGATTTAGGAACTATTGAGCATATTCAAAATATTAGTGAGGATATAGTTGTTTCTAAAAAGTATCAAATTAAGTATGAAATAAAAAAATTATTAGATGAAATAAATTCAAAAAATTTATTTGAAAACAATAAACAAAATTTAAATGAAATTATTTTTCCAAGTAATGAAGAAAGAAAATATAGTATAATAATTGATTTTAAAAAGAAAGGTCAAAAGGTTATTAACGGCTTTTATTATAAAAATAATTTGCCAAAGTGCTGGAGAAATCTTATTTATAATATAGAACATTTAATTAAATTTTTTGATTATAAAGAATTATTTGACGAAAAAGTTTTTGATAAGGAACTTTTTTCTAAGGACGATTTTATGTTTTGTAGTGTTGTATTTTCAGATTGTGGTAAGAAATATTACTATATTTCTGAGGATAATAACATAAATATAGGTGATGATGTTTTGGTTTCCGTTGGTAAGGAACATAAAATAAAAATAGTAAAAGTTGTTAAAATTGAATATTTTAACGAAAAAAATTCACCGTTTCCTATTGAAAAAACTAAAAGAATAATTCGTAAATGTGTTAAATCTGATTATTATCTATATGAAGATTATGAATAAAAATATAAAAGACCTGTTTTATCAGGTCTTTAGTTTTTATCAATTTTTATTTATAGTCTTCAACAATCATCTTTGCAAGTTCGTGTGGGTTTCCACAGCCTGTTGTAATTATTGTATCTTTATTTTTGAATGTTTCAAATATATAATCTCTTGCCTCTTCAAAAGTTTTTAAGTAAATTGCATTTACACCATTTTTATTTAATTTTTCAACTAAATCTATTGAATGGATTGTTGGGTCAAACTTTTCTCTTGCTGCATATATTTCTGTAACTATTACTTCATCACAATCATCAAAACATTTTGCAAAGTCATTTAATAATGTTTTTGTTCTTGAGTAAGTATGTGGTTGGAATATACAAACAAGTCTGCCTTCTTTATGTTCGGCGATTGAACTTAAACAACTTTTTATTTCTCTTGGGTGATGACCGTAGTCTGTTAATATAGTAGCTTTTTTATCATTTCCAATTACTCCATAAACTTCCATTCTTCTATGAAGATTTCTATACTTTGAAATAGCCTCTTTTATAGTTTCTACATCAATTCCTGTTTCGTAAGTTGCAATGATTGCAGCAGCTGCATTATAAATATTATGCCTACCAATTATATTTAAACAGAAATGATGTTTTCCAAATTTTTCATTTTCAATGTCAAAACAAGGATGACCAACTTTGTCAAAACTTATATTTGTAATGTTGTAATTTGCTTTTTCGTTATTTACGCCAAAGGTAATAGTTTCTCCTTTTATATGTTCTAATAGTGGAAGACAGTTCGGGTCGTCAATATTTATTATAGCTTTTGAATCTTCATCAAGATTTTTCATATAACCGATAAAAGTATCAACAATATGGTCTAAATTTTTGTAAAAATCTAAATGGTCTTCGTCAATATTTAAAATAATTGCCATACTTGGATAATAATGCAATATATTTGCTTTGAATTCACAAGCCTCAGTTACCAGATAGTCTTCGCTTCCACATAGTACATTTCCGTCTATTTCATCTAAATTTCCACCGATTAAAATTGACGGCTTAAAAGGGGAATTAATTAAAATTTTTGAAATCATACTTGTAGTTGAACTCTTTCCGTGAGAGCCTGAAATTGCTATTGAATGAAGATAATTTCTCATCAAAGCACCTAAAAATTGTCCTCTTGTAACACAAGGAACACCAATAGATTTTGCTTTTATCAATTCTTCATTATCCGGTAAAATTGCATCTGTATATACAATTAAATCCGGATTTTGAATATTTTCTTTCTTTTGTCCAATAAAAATTTTAGCTCCATTTTTTTCTAAAATTTGAATTTCTTTAGAAGTATTCCTATCACTTCCTGAAATATTATATCCTTTTTTCAAAAGTAATTTTGCAATTCCACTCATACTTATTCCACCAATTCCGATGAAATGTATATTTTTATATTTTTTATCATTAAAATCAAATTTAAACATAATAAATCTCCATTGTATTAATTGTATGACTAAGTTATTAAGTCATACTAATTATATCATAGTTTCAATATGATAATCAAATAGTTTTCGTTTAATTATCAAATAATTATGTACAAAAAGCAATAAAAAATTTATTAAATTTTCAAAAAATTCAACTTTATGATATAATAAGTGTAACTTTATATTTTGGAGAAAAAAATGAAAAAAATACTTTTGATTGACGGTTCAAGTCTTATTTTTAGGGCTTTTTATGCAATAAAAAATTTAACAACTAAAGACGGTGTTTTCGTAAACGGAGTTTATGGATTTTTAAATATGTATTACAAAGCGTTGGAGTTAATAAAACCAACTCATATTTTTGTTGCCTTTGATAAGGGCTCAAAAACTTTTAGACATAATGAGTTTTCTGATTATAAAGGAACTCGTGATAAGGCTCCTAATGAAATAACATACCAATTTGGAATTTTAAAGGATTTACTTTCTTCTATGAATGTAAATTATTTAGAGCTTGATGAGTATGAGGCTGATGATATTTTGGGAACTGTTGCAAAACTTGCTCAAAAAGAGGGCTTTGAAGTAGATATTTTTACAGGAGATAGAGATTACTTGCAATTAGTTGATGAAAATATTTTTGTTCATTTAACTAAAAAGGGAATAAGTGAAATTAAACTTATGAATATGGATTCCATTTTAGAAGATTATGGTCTTTCTCCTAAACAATTAATCGATGTTAAGGCACTTCAAGGCGATAGCTCCGATAACATTCCAGGTGTTAAGGGTGTTGGAGAAAAAACTGCTTTAAAACTTATTCAAGAGTATGGAACGCTTGATAATTTATACGAAAATTTAGGAAATCTTAAAGGGAAGTTAAAAGAAAATCTTGAAAATGAAAAAGATAAGGCGTATTTGAGTCGTTATCTTGGAGAAATTTTCTTAAATGTTCCACTTGAAAAGAATATTGATGATTTTGTAATTAAGGAAGTAAATACTTCTGAATATATCGAAAAACTTGAAAAATTGGAATTTAAAAGTATTATAAATAAATATTTTAAAGATAGTAAAAAAGAAAATGTAGAAAAAACAAATCAAAATATTGATTTTGAAGTAATTAATTTTTCAGAAATTTTTGAAAAAATAAAAGATGATAAGGCTGTATCCATTAAATTTTTCTCCGATAAAAATTATATTTATAGAGATGAATTTTATATTGGAATTTATTCAGATGTAAACAAAAAAGTTTATATCTGTAGAGAATTTACTTTAAAAGATTTTGAAAAGTTTTGTAATTTAGATGTAGTAAAAATTGGTTATGATATAAAGGAAGAATTATTTTTTGCTTTAAAAAATAATTTAGATTTTAAAAATTATGAAGATGTTATGATTTTAGAATATCTAATTGATTCAAATAAGGGAAGTTATGAGATTTCAAGAGTTAGTAAAGAGTTTTTGGACTTTGAAATTTTAGATATAAAAGAAAAATTTGGAAAAGGTAAAAATAAAAAGACTTTTTTCGAATTGGACGAAGAGATTATTTTTAAATACATTTCACAAAATGTAATTGCTATTTTCAAATTGTATAATTTATTTAATGAAAAGGCGAAAGAAAATAATTTAATTTCATTGTATGAAGAAGTTGAAAAGCCTTTGGTTAAAGTTCTTGCAGATATGGAAAATGTTGGAGTTTTAGTTGATAGAGATAAAATTGTTGAGTTAAAGGAAGAGTATTCTAAACTCGCTTATGGGTATGAGCAAAAAGTTTATGAGTTTGCAGGAGAAACTTTTAACTTAAACTCTCCAAAACAACTTGGAGCGATTTTATTTGAAAAAATGGAACTTCCCGTTATTAAGAAAACTAAAACAGGGTATTCAACTGATGTTGAAGTTTTAGAAAAATTATCTGAAAAACATGAAATAGCAGACTATATTTTAAAGTATAGGTCTTTGAATAAATTAATTTCAACTTATTTAGATGGAATTTTGGAATATATTATGAATGACGGTAGGGTTAGAACTTCATTTAAACAGATGATTACTGCAACGGGTAGGCTTAGTTCTGTTGACCCTAATTTACAAAATATTCCGATAAGAAGTGAAGAGGGAAGAAATATCAGAAAAGTATTTGTTGCAGATAAAAATAAAGTTTTTATCGATGCAGACTATTCACAAATAGAGCTTAGAGTTTTAGCTCATCTGTCTAAAGATTCAGTTATGATTGATTCTTTCAAAAATGATTTGGATATTCATAGCAAAACTGCAAGTGAAGTTTTTGGAGTTCCTATTGATGAGGTAACTGCTAATCAAAGACGTAATGCAAAGGCTGTAAATTTTGGAATTGTTTATGGAATAAGTGATTATGGTCTTTCAAAGGATTTGAATATCACAAGGAAAGAGGCAAAACAATATATTGACGGTTATTTAAATACTTATTTAGATATAAAAGATTATATGGAAAAAATTGTTGAGAAAGCCAAAAAAGACGGTTTTGTAACTACTATTTTAGATAGAAAGAGATATATTCCTGAAATAAATTCAAAGAATTTTAATATTAGAAGTTTTGGAGAGAGAATTGCATTAAATACACCTATTCAAGGAAGTGCAGCTGATATTATAAAACTTGCTATGATTAAAGTTTATGAAAGATTAAAGGAAGAAAAACTTAATGCTAAATTGATTTTACAAGTTCACGATGAGCTTATAATCGAATGTGATGAGAATGAAAGAGAAAGAGTTAAGGAAATTTTAAAAGATTCAATGGAAAATGTATATAAGTTGGATTTACCATTGAAAGTAGATGTTTGTGAAGGGAGTAATTGGTATGAGTCAAAATAAAAAATATATTGTTATCACTGGACAAATCGCAAGTGGTAAGAGTAGTTTATCTAAACTTATCGAAGAAAGATGTGAAGATTATTTAGTTTTAGATGCCGATGACCAAGTTAAAGAATTATATAAAAGAGGAGCCGTTCTTTATAAAGTTTTAGTAAATGAGTTTGGAGATAGTATTTTAAATGAAAAAGGAAATATCTCAAAGGCAAAATTAAGAAGAACTGTATTTTTCAACGATGAAAATAGAGAAAGACTTAATGCTCTAACTCACCCTGTTATTTTAAAAAATATGGTTAATCTTGCTAAAAATTCTGATGCTGAAGTTGTATTTCTACAAATTCCATTATTGAATGAATCAATAGATAGATTAAAAAAATTAATTAATATTGATGAAGTTTGGAATATTACTGCAAGTGATGAAGTTAGATTCGCTAGAATTATGCAAAGAAAAGGAATGACAGAAGAACTTGCAAGTAGAATTATGTCAATTCAATCAGAGTTTGAAAGCGACGATTATGATATTTTATCAGTTGAAAATAATGGAGATTTTGAAGATTTAAAGAAAAAAGTTGATTTATTTTTTGAAAATAGTTGCATAAAAGAAAAGAAAAAAATCGGATTTTTTGCAAAGCTAAGACAAAATAAACAAGAAAAAGAAGTTGAAGAATTAGATGAAGCAAAAGAAGTTTTAGAAGAACCTGAAAATTTTGAAAAAGATAATTTGGTTAAATCTGAAGAATTAGATGATGAAGTTTCAAAAGTTGAAGAAACAGATAAATCTAAGCAAAAAGATGCAGATTTAAAAGAATTTATGCAATCTGTATTTTCTGAAAATGTAGAAGAAAATACACCAAAAGAAAATGTTGATTTAAAAATTTTAGAAAAGCAAGATTCTCTTGGTATGGAAAAAACTAAATTAACAGATTTAAGTTCTTTACGTGAAAATATTGGAGATACAGGTGTAATTAATAAGAATTTAGTAAATGATAATACAGTTTTTTTCGAAGAAGAAACAGAAGAACAAGAATTAGAAGTTAAAAAAAATGAACAAAAAGGTAGAAAAAAGAAAAAGATGAAATTATGGAAAAAAATATTAATGTTGATAGTTGCACTATTAGTATTGGTTAATGCTTTATTTTTTGGAGCAATATATTATGGAGGAAATAATTATCCGATAAATTATATTGAAGAGATACAAAAATATTCTGATGAATATGGAGTTGACCCTAAAGTTGTATTAGCTATAATGAGAGTTGAAAGTAATTTTAAAAGCGATGCAACAAGTAAGGTTAATGCAAAAGGATTGATGCAAATTTTACCTGATACTGCAAAACATATTGCAAAATTGATGCAAGTAGATGTGAATTCATTAGATTTAAATGACCCTGAAACTAATATAAAAATTGGAACATATTATATAAAATATTTGACTCAAAACTTTAGTAATATGGATACTGTTTATGCAGCCTATAATGGAGGAATTGGAAGTGTTAATACTTGGTTAAAAGATGCTAAGTATTCAAACGATGGAGTTACTCTTTACAATATCCCTTCATCAGAAACAAAACATTATGTTTATAAAGTTAATAAGGCTTTAAAAGCTTATGAAATTTTATATGGAAAGGAATTTCCAAAGAAGAAAACAAAAGGATTTTCAAAATTTATGGAAAATGTAAAAAATACATTTAGATATATTTTTAGAAGTTTTTAAATAAAATAGTATGAATTCAAAGATCAACGGGTGATAAAATCCCGTTGTTTTTTTGTGATATTAGAAAACTAAGTTATATGCTTTCTATAATGGAATGTTCTATAATTGGATATAAAAAATATATATTGTATAATCAGCATAATTTTATAAAAATATTGTAATGGGAAGCTATAACATTGTTTTTTTATGCTAGAAATTGTTTTTAGATTTGGATTAATTATATTTATAATAAGTTTTCTACTCTTATTTTAAGTTTTAATAGAGACACAAAAGAAAAAAGAAATATTTTTCTCTTTCTTTACTTTCTTTGTTTAGACTATTGTTTGTTGGAGCATTAGTTTATGGAATTTATTAGATAGGGAAGGTAATGACTGCTGTTGGATAATATTTTAGATAAATTGTGTAGAAAACTGCATCCAAAATTTTTGATATAAGAAATGGATGCAGTACACATATATTTTATTAAGAATTTAGTTTTTTAAAATTATTTTTGTTAAAAATTTGATGTATGTATTTTTTATTTAATTTTTTTCCTATTATTACAACTCTTGAATCTTCCATTGGATTGCATCCACATATCTCGTAATTATCATTTACTAAATCAAATTTAAACCAAAAATCTTTTATGTTAAAATATCCTTTTGCTCTCACAATATTTCCTAATTGTTTAGACATTAATACATTTAATTTAAAAATTAATTCAGGAATATTTTTTATTTTTATATTTAGTAAAGAAATATTTTCAAGTATTTGTTCTTCGTCTATTTCTATTTTATTAAACACTACTTTTAATTCGCCTTTGTGATCTTTTTTTATAGAATATTCATTATTAAATAAGTTCTCCCAATCTTGTTTTGTCCAATTTGAATAATGTGTTAGATTGAAATTTACTAATTTTCGATTTATCTCTAGTTCGTTTTTAATATTAGAAAATTCTACTTCTGACAAATTTTCTGATTTGCTTAAAATTACTTTTGAAGAATTATTTAGCTGATCTAAGAAATACTCAGAGTAATTTTCTAAATTATTTTTAAAGTTATTTGCATCTATAATTACTATGGGGGATAGTAGTACTATATTTTCATAGCATATTTTCGATAGTTGTTCTATTATATTGCTTAGCATAGCAACTCCACTTGGTTCTACTATCAAATATTCAGGATTTATGGTATTTGCTATTGTTAATATAGAATGTGTAAAATCTAAATTTAATGAACAACATATACAACCTTCTGTTAATTCCCAAATCTTTATTTCTTCATTATTAAAATTTTCTTTTATTAGATTTCCATCTAAACCAAGTTTTCCAAATTCATTTTCAACAATTACGAATTGTTTTTTTGTTTTTTTAACCATTTCTTTTATAAAAGTAGTTTTTCCTGAACCTAAAAATCCAGATATAATTAGTATTTTCATATTACTCCAATAATTAATATGGGGGAGTTTAACTCCCCCATAGTTATAATTTAATTTTTTACTAAAGAACAACCACTGGTTTAATTAAATCAGCAGGTTTATCTTTCATTAACAATAAAGCATCTTCAACATGTTCAAATCCTTTAAATTTGTGAGTTAATAAAGGTTTAACATCTAATTTTCCACATGCAATAAGTGATGCAAGTTTTTCTAAACGTAAACGACCGCCAGGCATAAGTCCACCTAAAATTTGTTTATGACCCATACCAACACCCCATTCAATACGTGGGATATTGATATAAGTACCTGAACCTAAATAATTTACATTACCAATTTTTCCACCTGGTTTTAAACACTTTATTACAGGTTCAAAAGTTTCAACTCCACCACCTGCTATTATAGCTTTATCGACACCAACACCATTTGTTAGTTTTAAAACTTGTTCATCTATAGAACCTTCTTTATATCCTATGAAATCAGTTGCACCATATCCCTTAGCAACTTGTTTACATATTTCCCTTGTACCAACACAAATTATTCTAGATGCTCCTCTTAAATTAGCACCAGCAACTGCCATAAGACCAACAGGTCCAATTCCAACAACTAATACAGTATCTCCAAATTGAACATCAGCAAGTTCAACTCCGTGGAAACCTGTAGGAACCATATCAGAAAGCATACATGCTTCTTCTGGAGAAATTTCGTCAGGTAAATGTGCAAGATTTCCATCCGCGTCATTCACATGGAAAACTTCTCCAAAAACACCATCTTTAAAGTTTGAAAATTTCCAACCAGCAAGCATCCCTCCAGAATGCATACTAAAACCACCTTGTGCTTCTAAAGAGTTCCAATCGGGAGTTATAGCTGCGACCATAACTCTGTCTCCAATTTTAAAATCTTTTACTAATTCACCAACTTTAACAACAACACCACAACCTTCATGACCTAAAATCATATCTTTTCTATCACCAATAGCACCTTCCCAAACAGTATGTACATCTGAAGTGCAAGGTGATAGGGCTAATGGTTTAACTAAAGCATCCATAGGACCACAAAATGGTTCTTCTTTTTCAATCCAACCGATTTCCCCGATTTTTTTCATTGCAAAACCTTTCATAACAAAAATCCTCCTTTAATATTTTTACAATAATAAATATTGTAAAAATATTATAAACCTACATTTGAACATTGTCAACACAAATTTTAGTATTTTCATAGATTTTTTTGACAAAAAGTTAACTTTAAATAAAAAAAATCAAAATAATTTAATAGATAAAATAATATTACAGTATATTATATAAAAAATTTTTTTGAGTAAATTATAAATCTTTTTTAATCTATAAAGATTAGTAAAAATTTTAAAAATATTTTTCAAAATGTAAAAAGTTTTTATTCGTTGGGTATAATATAGAAAAGGTCAAAGTAGGTCAAGAGGTGATTGTATGGCTGGTGTTAGCGATATTATTGAAAAATTTTTAAAAGAAATGTTGGAAAATTCAGAAAATGGAATTATAGAGATTGGAAGAAATGATTTAGCAAGTAAGTTTTCTTGTGCTCCATCTCAAATAAATTATGTTTTGACAACAAGATTTTCTTCAACTAATGGATACTATATAGAAAGTCATCGTGGTGGGAGTGGTTACATAAAGATTGCTACTCTTTCAAATGAAGACAGTTTTTTTAATTCTATTATGGAATATTTAGAGGAAAATTCTATAACTTTTAATGAAGGTCGAAGAATTGTAAATAGAATATTTGAACTTGGATATATCACAAAAAGAGAAAGATTTATTATTTTACACGCTATAAGTGATAATTCTCTTTGTATAGATAGTAAGGGAAGAGATAGTTTAAGGTCGAATGTTTTGCTTAATATTTTATATTCTTTTAGGAGGGAAAATGAGTAGAAAAATTGCATCAATACATTATGAAAGAGAAATAACGGATAGTAAATATGATAGTTTTTTTGAATCTCTACAAGAAGATAAAAGGAGTGAGTTGTTTTCCGATTTTAAAGGGCAAATTTCTAATTCAAATGTCAAATGTAAAAAATGTAAAACTTTCATAAAAGATATGGTTTTTGTAAAAACTACTGTTTGTCCTTGCTGTTTTGAAACTATTCATAAAGTTATAGAAAAAGGAAAATTAAAACCGACACTTGTTTATTCTAATTTTCTTAGAAGATTTTTATATAATGAGCCTAATAAATATAAGGGTAAAAGGCCTGACTATACCAAAGAATTTTTTAAAAATCAAGCGAAAATTGCTGATTTAAAAAGGGAATTGGAATATAGTATTGAAATGGAAGAATATGAAAGATGTGAAGTTTTGAAAAATACTATAAAAGATTTTACAAATAAAAATCTAAAACTTAGGAGGAAGATAAATGAGTAGTTTTTTAGGGAAAATTTCCGAAAAATATATTTCTCTTTCCAGTCAGGTTGATGTTTATAGAAATATAAAAGATTATAGATTCAATTATATGTTGTCTTTTGATGATGAAGTTAAACTCTACAATAAAATTTGCTCATCATTTTATAAATTGTATTATAGTGATAGATTTTCTTTTGAAAAGGTGAATACCAAAGAAAAAGTTTTAAAATATTACAATAAGGGGTTGTTTTTAGATTGCAATGATATTTTTAGAGAAAATTCTTATGTAGGCTCAAGAGATGATGAATTTGCTTTTGTAAATATTAATATTAGAGAGCATCTTAGATTTACCGGAAAACTTCCGGGCGTTAATTTTTTTAGATGTGGTCATTTTGCTTATGGATTAGAGTCTGATATGGATAGTAAATTGGATTTTGCTTTTAATACAAATTTTGGATATGTTTTTGAAGATGTGAATTTGGTCGGAAATGGTCTTAAAATGACAGGTGTTTTACATATTCCGTCATTGAAATATTATAAAACGACCGACTTTTTAGAAAAGAAAATGAGAAATTTAGGAATTAAATTTTATTCTTTATCTGAATTAGGTCTTTGTGAAGATTTTTATATTGCAGAATTTTTAAATCCTACTGCTGAGGAATTTTCTGCTATTAGAAAAATGGACAAATATATTACGGAGATTGTAAATTTAGAAATTGATAATCGTAGAAAGCTTTTAGGAATAAAAACCGATTATTATAGAGAAAAGTTTGAAAAATATAAAAAAATATTGATAAAGAGAGAAAATATAACTCCATATATAGTTAGTAAATTTATTTCTCTTTGTCTGTTGCTACAAAGTTTAGAGCTTATTGTGGGTTATGATGTGAAATTATTATATGAATGTCTTATGAAAGTTAGAAGTTCAACTTTTTTACCTGAAAAGGAAAGTAATGTGGAGCTTTTAGATAGCGTTCTTAAATTGATATAGAGGTGATTTTATGTATGAAAATATAATTAGAAGTGTTGATGAATTTATTCGTTATGCTGTGAATGAAGCTTTTTATTTGAAGGATGATTATATTGGAACAGAGCATATTTTACTTGCGTTTATGAAAGTAAACAGTAGAGAAACAGAATGTCTTGTTTCAGCCGGAGTAAATTATAATTCGTTGAAGAGCTATTTGATAAATAAAAGAGGAATGGGAAGTTTTAATAATGTTGCAAGTAAATTATCTAAAAATGCAAGAAAAGTTGTAGATAATGCAATGAGTATTGCTATGAACTCAGATAATGTTCAAGTTTTACCTTGCCATCTTTTGATTTCTCTTATGGAGCTTAAAGATGGTCTTGCATATAAAATGCTTATTGAATTAGGTATTAGTCCTGAAAGTATTTCAGCAGATATAAAGGAAAAGATAAATTTTGATGTAGATTCAAATGTTAGTGAGGGAGTATCAACCGAATCTTTAGAAAAATATACTGTAAATTTGAATGAAAGAGCGAAGAATGAAAAGATTGACCCGGTTATTGGTAGAGATAAGGAAATAGATAGGATTTTACAGATTTTACTTAGGAGAACAAAAAACAATCCCGTTTTGATTGGAGAGGCTGGTGTTGGAAAGACAGCAATAGCAGAGGGACTTGCTCTTAGAATTGTAGAGGGTAAAGTGCCAACGGTTTTAGAAAATAAAACAATTTATAGTTTAGATTTACCTGCAATGCTTGCAGGAAGTAAATATCGTGGAGATTTTGAAAAGAGAATAAAAGATACTCTAACAGAAATTATGGAAAATAAAAATGTAATTATCTTCATAGATGAATTTCATAATATAGTTGGAACGGGTGGTAGTGAAGGCTCTATTGACGCTGCAAATATTTTAAAACCATTTTTAGCTAGAGGAGAGATTCAATTAATTGGAGCGACAACTATTGATGAATATAGAAAGCATATTGAAAAGGATTCTGCTCTTGAAAGAAGATTACAACCGATTGAAGTTTTAGAGCCGACTGTAAATGAAACTATAAATATTTTACTTGGACTAAAGGAAAAGTATGAAAAACATCATGGTATAAAAATTACAGATGAGGCAATAAAAGCATCAGTTGAACTTTCAAATAGATATTTAACGGATAGATTTTTACCTGATAAGGCTATTGATTTGATAGATGAGGCTGGCTCTATGGTAAGGATAAAATCATATCTAAATACAGATGATATAAATTTCTTAAAAGATGAAAATATCAAATTGAAAGCTGAAATAAAAGATTTAGTTGCAAAACAAGAATTTTTAAAAGCACAAGAATGTAAGGATAAATACGAAGAAAATTTAGAAGAAATAAAAAAGCTTAAAGAGATAAAAAAAGATAGAAAAAATAATGAAAGTCTAACTTTAAAATATGATGATATTGCAAAGATTGTTTCTGATTGGAGCAAAATTCCTGTTAATAGATTAACTGCAAAGGAAAGTCAAAAATATTTATCTCTTTCTGATAATTTGAAAAATATTGTTATAGGACAAGGAACGGCGATTGATAGAGTTGCCAATGCAATAAAAAGGTCAAGGGCAGGGGTTTCTTTAGGTAGTAAGCCGATAGGTAGTTTTATCTTTGTTGGAGCAACAGGAGTTGGAAAAACTTATCTTGCAAAATCTTTGGCTAATCTTTTATTTGAATCTGAAGAAAATATGATTAGAATAGATATGAGTGAGTATATGGAAAAGCATACTGTTTCTAAACTTATAGGCTCTCCACCAGGATATGTTGGATATGGAGAGGGTGGATATTTAACAGAGGCAGTTAGAAGAAAGCCGTATAGTGTAATTCTATTTGATGAAATTGAAAAAGCTCACCCTGATGTATTTAATATGTTACTTCAAATTTTAGATGATGGTAGGCTAACAGATTCACAAGGAAAAACTGTTAATTTCAAAAATACTGTAATCATTATGACTTCAAATGTTGGAGCATCGACTATTGATAAGAAAAACACTTTGGGCTTTTCATCAAAGAAAGATGAAGAGGAAAAAGAATATGATAGAATAAAAGAAATTGTAAATTCCGAATTAAAAATTATGTTTAAACCTGAATTTTTAAACAGGGTAGATGATATCATCGTCTTTTCAAGATTAGATGAAAAAGATATAATGAAAATTACAGAGCTTTTACTTGAAAAGTTAAAGAAAAGACTTAAAAATTTAGGGCTTAATATCGGATATAGTTCAAAGCTTGTAAAAAAATTATCCGATATGGGATTTGATAAATCTTATGGAGCAAGACCTCTTGAAAGAATTATAAAATCAGAACTTGAAAATAAAATTGCAGATGAAATTTTAAAAGATACTATTCTTGATGATGAAAAATTGTTCCTAGACGTAAAAAGAGGAAATATAGTATTAGAAAAAGTAAAAGTTAAGACACAATGAATTTAAGAGAGCAAAAGCTCTCTTTTTAGTTGACTAAATTGCAAAAACATGATATTATCTATTAAAAGATATGTTTAGATAAATTAATAATGTGTTTATAACTGTTTAATATGGGTGAAATATGAAAAGGAAAAATTTTAAAATTTTTATGTTGATGAGTTTATTAGTTCTGACTTCTTGTTAAACTTTGTTATCTACTTTACCTTTATCACAAGCAGATAAAACCATTGCTGATAAAATTAAAATAGATAAAATTCTTTTATTCTTCATATTGTCTCCTTAATAAGAATTAGTTTTATTTTTGCTTATAATATTAACATTTTTTTCTTTTTTGTTAATAAAAATATTGATAAAAGTAAAAAAATATGCTAATATTATTTTAGAGGAGGTAGTATTTATGATAATTACAACTACAAATAATGTTGACGGATATGAAATTGTTGAGTATAAGGGAGTTATCTTTGGAGAGGTAATTACAGGTGTTAATTTTATAAAAGACTTTAGTGCAGGTCTTAGAGATTTCTTTGGTGGACGTTCATCTTCTTACGAAGAAGAATTAATGGGTGCAAGAGATGAAAGTTTAAAAGAAATTATGCAAAGAGCAAATGAAGTAGGAGCAAATGCTATTGTAGGTCTTAAAATGGACTATGAAATGCTTGGAGCGTCAAACAGTATGATGATGGTTACTTGTTCAGGAACTGCCGTTAGAATTGAAAAAAGATAATTTTTAGGTGTTTTGTTTTTAAAACACCTTTTTGATAGGAATTTATTTTTGAAATTTGATGTATTATACTTGAAATAATTTTAAAAGTTTAGTATAATATAGTCAATAAAGGGGAGTAGCTAATTTTGTTTAGTCGTCAATACGGTTTATCCCGGCTAAGCACCTAACTATTTCAATAGGAAGCAAGACCTTTGTTTAATTTTATTAAACAAGGTTTTTTTTATGCAAAAAAACCTTAAAGGAGGAAAAATTATGTTTTGGTACAATAAGAGTACAGATGAATGTATCAACGAGCTTGGAAGTGATTTAAAAAATGGTCTTTCAAGTGAAAAAGCAAGTGAGCTTTTAGAAAAAAACGGAAGAAATGAATTGAAACAAAAAAATAAAAAATCACTTCTTTCAAAAATAATCGACCAATTTAAAGACCCAATGATTTTAATTTTGATTGGTGCTTGTATTATGTCAGCTGTGGTTGGTGAAATAACAGATGCTTTTATAATCATTGCGATAGTAGTTGTAAATGCAATTCTTTCACTTAATCAAGAAGGAAAGGCTGAAAAGGCGATTGAAGCTTTACAAAAAATGGCAAGTCCTATGGCTAAGGTTTATAGAGATGGAAAGTTACTTCATATTCCTTCTCCGGAAATTGTTGTTGGGGATATTGTTGAACTTGAAACGGGAGATATTATTCCTGCCGATTTAAGACTTATCGAAAGTGTAAACTTAAAAATTGATGAGGCGTCTTTAACCGGAGAATCCGTACCTGTTGAAAAATTTGCCCAAAAAGTTTATGATGGAGAAATGGAAATAGGCGATAGAGAAAATATGGCTTATTCATCAACTATCGTATCCTATGGTAGAGGACTTGGAATAGTTATTTCTACCGGAGAAAATACAGAAATAGGTAAAATTGCAACAACTCTTGATTCTTTTGAAGATGAAGATACTCCACTTCAAAGAAAACTTGCAGGACTTTCAAAGTCTTTAGGGCTTATAACAATAGGAGTTTGTATTGTTGTTTTTATTGTAGGACTTTTATATAAACAACCATTTTTACTTATGCTTTTAACTGCTATTTCTCTTGCAGTTGCAGCTGTTCCGGAAGGTTTACCTGCGATTGTTACAATAGTATTATCACTTGGTATGACTAGAATGGTTAAGAAAAATGCAATAGTAAAGAAACTTTTAGCAGTTGAAACTCTAGGAACTACAACAGTAATTTGTTCTGATAAAACAGGAACACTTACTCAAAATGAAATGACTGTAAAAAAAGTTTTTGTAAATAATTCTGTTTATGATGTAGAAGGGACAGGTTATGAGCCTGTTGGAGATATACTTTTAAATGGAGAAAAAACTAATGCAAAAGAAAATGAAGATTTTATTTCAATTTCAAAGATTGCAACTTTAGTAAATGATGCGAAACTTATTAATGAAGAAAATCTTTATAAAATAGTAGGAGACCCTACTGAAGGAGCATTATTAACTCTTTCTGAAAAAGTAAATATTTCTAAAGAAGAATTAAATATTGCACATAAGAGAATTGCAGAGATACCTTTTGATTCCACAAGAAAAATGATGACAACTTTTAACGAAAATATTTTTGGAGCAAATGTTGTTTCTGCTACAAAAGGTGCACCTGATATTGTAATAGATAATTGCAAATATATTTTGATAAATGGAAAAGAAGAAGAATTTACTTCTGAATTAAAAGAAAAAGTTCTTTCACAAAATATTGAATTTGCCAGAGAAGCACTTCGTGTTTTAGCTTTTGCTTATAGAAAATTTGATTCATTACCTGAAGAACAAACAACTGAAAATATTGAAAGAGATATGGTTTTTGTTGGACTTATGGGAATGATTGACCCTGCAAGACCTGAAGCTAAAGAAGCTATTAAAGAATGTAAAAAAGCCGGTATTATTCCAATAATGATAACGGGAGATTATCTTGAAACAGCTGTTGCAATCGCAAAAGATTTAGGAATTTTAGATGAAAACTCAAAGGCCATTATGGGTCGTGAGTTAAATAAAATGACTGAAGAAGAAATTTGTGAAGTAGTTAAGACTACAAGAGTTTTTGCTCGTGTAAGTCCTGAAAATAAGGTACAAATAGTTAGTGCTTTAAAGAAAAATGGACATATTGCTGCGATGACAGGTGATGGAGTAAATGATGCACCTGCTATCAAGAGAGCTGACATAGGTGTTTCAATGGGAATTACCGGAACAGATGTTGCGAAAAATACTTCAGATGTAATTTTGACTGACGATAATTTTGCTACAATAGTTTCAGCAGTACACGAAGGACGTATAATTTATTCAAATATTAAGAAATTTGTTTCTTTCCTATTATCTTGTAATGTTGGGGAAATTTTGATAGTTTTAGTTTCAATTCTATTGAATATTCCGGTACCATTTATACCGATTCAATTACTTTGGTTGAATTTAGTTACAGACAGTTTCCCTGCTCTTGCACTTGGAGTTGAAAAGGGTGATGAGGATATTATGGAAGTTCCACCTAGAAATCCAAATGAACCGATTTTGGATAAAGATATGATTTACAGTATAATTTCTCAATCAATTGCAATTACCGTTGCTACACTTGGAGCATATTTCTATGGAATGCATCATTATCCAAATCATATTGAAGGAGCAAGAACTGTTGCATTCTTTACACTTATAACTGCAGAACTTTTAAGAAGTTATTCAGTTAGAAGTAGTAGATTTACATTATTCCATATAGGTGTATTTTCAAATAAAACATTGTTATATGGAACTGCTTTATCATTCGTTATGATGCTTGTAGTTGTTTATGTACCATTCTTACAACCATATTTCGATACTGTTTCATTAGGAATAAAAGAATTAGCAGTTGCAATTCCACTTGCATTTGTTCCTTTTGTAGTTGCAGAAATTTCAAAAGTTATAAGAAAAAAATAATATAAAAAAATATTATGAGTAATTTAAACTGACCTTTATGTTTGGAGGTCAGTTTTTTCATGTCTTATCAAAATTAAGAAACGTTTTAATTGATTTTTTATATTAAAAAAATTTATAGATAAGACAAATTTTACTTTAATTATACTTTGTTAGTAAAAAGTAGTTCACCAAATATGTAAAAAACATTCATTTTGCTATAAAAAATAAATTAAAAAATTTTTTAAAAATTGTGTTTTATATTTTATCCATAAGGGTATCTTATATCATAAGTATATAGTTTGGTTTATACGCAAGTAAATTTCTTTTTTTAATAAAAGACATTGACAAATTGTTAAATAAGTTATATACTTAATAATAGGAATAACGATTCCCTAATAAAATTTTTTTGTAAATAAAAAAGGAGGATTTTTTATGAAGACAGATGTGCAAATTGCTCAAGAAGCAAAAATGAAACCTATCAGAGAAGTTGCTGATTACTTAGGATTCCCGGAAGAAGCCATAGAGCTTTACGGAAATTACAAAGCTAAGCTAAATATACACGAATTAAAAGATTATAATGATAGACCAAATGGTAAATTAATTTTAGTTACTGCCATTACTCCAACTCCTGCAGGAGAAGGAAAAACTACAACTGTTGTAGGTCTTGGCGACGGATTAAATAAAATAGGAAAAAGAACTGCTCTTGCACTTAGAGAACCTTCTTTAGGACCGGTTTTTGGAGTTAAAGGTGGAGCTGCCGGTGGTGGATATGCTCAAGTAGTTCCTATGGAAGATATAAATTTACATTTTACAGGAGATTTTAATGCTATTGGAGCAGCAAATAACTTACTTGCTGCAATGTTAGATAACCATATCAATCATGGAAATGAATTAGATATTGATGCTAGAACTATTACTTTAAAGAGAGTTGTAGATATGAACGATAGACAACTTCGTTTCATAGTTGACGGTTTAAATGGTAAAGTTAATGGTGTTCCAAGAGAAGACGGATTTGAAATAGTAGTAGCATCAGAAGTAATGGCTATTTTATGCTTATCAAATGATTTAAAAGATTTAAAAGAAAAACTTGGAAAGATTATAGTTGCTTATAATAGAAAAGGCGAACCTGTAACTGCAAAAGATTTGAAAGCACAAGGTGCAATGGCTGCTTTATTAAAAGATGCTATTAAACCAAATCTTGTTCAAACATTAGAACATACTCCAGCTTTCATTCATGGTGGACCATTTGCAAATATAGCTCATGGATGTAATAGTATTATAGCTACAAAATTAGCTTTAAAATATGCTGATTATGTTGTAACTGAAGCAGGTTTCGGTGCTGACTTGGGTGCTGAAAAGTTCTTAGACATTAAATGTAGATTTGCAGGTTTAAATCCTAATGCTGTTGTAGTTGTTGCTACTGTAAGAGCATTAAAAATGCATGGTGGACTTGCTAAAACTGAACTTGGAAATGAAGACCTTGTTGCATTAGAAAAAGGACTTCCAAACTTGTTAAAGCATGTTGAAAATATGCAAAACTTATTTGGTATTCCATGTGTTGTTGCAATTAATAAATTCCCACTAGATACTGACGCTGAAATTAAGTTAATCGAAACTAAATGTAAAGAATTAGGTGTTAATGTTGTTCTTTCTGACGTTTGGGCTAAAGGTGGCGAAGGTGCAGTTGACCTTGCAAATGAAGTTGTTAAACTTGCTGAAAATGACAAACCGATTAATCAAATTTACGATATTGAAGATTCATTAGAAGAAAAATTAAATAAAATTGTTCAAAAAGTTTATGGTGGTTCTGGTGTAACTTTCTCTCCTGGAGTTAAAAAGAAAATTAGAACTATCGAAGAATTAGGCTTTAAAAATGTTCCTATTTGTATGGCTAAAACACAATATTCATTCTCTGACGACAAGAATAAAGTTGGAAGACCTGAAGGCTTTAAAGTAAATATTAAAGACATAAAGATTGCTGCAGGAGCAGGTTTTGCTGTTGCTTACAGTGGCGATATTATGACTATGCCAGGACTTCCAAAAGTTCCAGCTGCAAATAATATTGATATTACAGATGATGGAAAGATAGTTGGTTTATTCTAGTTAATAGGAGGAATTTATGGAACAAAAAATGTGTGATAAAACCATAAATTTATTTATTCAAGAATTATCAGATAAACAACCTGTACCAGGGGGCGGAGGTGCCTCTGCCCTTGTTGGTGCTTTAGGCGTTGCGCTTTTAAATATGGACGCAATTTATACAACTGGTAATGAAAAGTTTAAAGATGTTGAAGAAGAAATAAAAGAACAAATTAAAAAATACAATGAATTAATTATTTCATTAAAAGAGTTAGTTCAAGGCGATGCTGATGCTTTTTATCCACTTTCTCAATGCTATAAAATGCCAAGAAATACTGATGAAGAAAAGAGATTAAAGAGAGAGGCTCTGGAAGAAAATCTTTATAAGGCTGCTATGATTCCATTACAAATAATGGAAAAATCTTATGAGGCTATTCTTTTGATTGACAGATTAACTGAGATAGGTAATAAAAATTTAATTGGTGATGTTGCAACAGGAGCCGTATTTTTAGAGTCTGCACTTAAGGGTGCAAGTCTTAGTGTTTTTGCAAATACTTGTTCAATGAAAAACGAAGACAATATCAAGATGATAAATGAAAAATCTATGAAATTGTTAAAAGAAGGAACTGAACTTGCTAATAAAGCATTTGAAAAAATCTTTAATGGCTTTTTGAAATAAGGAGATTATTATGACAACAATAATGAAAGGTAAAGAAGTAGCGATAGCTTTAAAAGAAAAAATTAAAGCCGGAGTTGCTGAACTTAAGGAAAAAGGAAAAGTTACTACTTGTGGTTTTATTAGAGTTGGAGATAGAAGTGATTCTATCGGTTATGAAAATGCTGCTATAAAGGTTTTATCTTCTCTAGGTATTGAATGTGTTCAATTCCATTTCCCTGAGGATATTACAGAGGCGAATTTTATAGCTGAACTTGAAAAAATCGGAAATGATGATAGTGTAGATGGATTTTTGCTTTTAAGACCATTACCTGCACATATCGATGATGACTTGGTTGGTATGAAGATTAATCCTAAAAAAGATATTGACGGTGTTAGTCCATATAATATCGGAGAAGTTTTCTATCCTAAGGAAGACAGTTTTATTCCTTGTACTGCTGCAGCAGTTATAAAAATGTTAGAATTCTATGATTTAGAGTTAACTGGTAAAAATGCAGTTGTATTGGGACGTAGTAATGTTATCGGTAAACCGGTTGCAATGTTATTATTAGCAAAGAATGCAACAGTTACTGTATGTCATAGTAGAACTCAAAACTTAAAAGAAGTTTGTAAAAATGCAGACATTTTAGTTTCAGCTATCGGTAAGGCTCATTTTGTTACAAAGGAATTTGTAAAAGAAGGAGCAATCGTAGTTGATGTTGGAACAAATTATGATGAAAACGGAAAGGTAACAGGCGATGTTCATTTTGATGAAGTTTCTGAAATTGCAAGTTTTATTAATCCGGTACCGGGTGGTATTGGCTCAATAACAACTTCAGTTTTAGCTGAAAAATGTTTAATCGCTGCTAGAAAAAAGGTAAAATAAATGGATTATGAAACTGCAATGATAAAACTTAGAGGAGAAGTTTGCAGTGGAATTAAATTAGGTTTACAAAATATAAAAACTCTTATGGAAAAATTAGGAAATCCACAAGATAAATTAAAAATTATTCATATTGCAGGAACCAACGGTAAAGGTTCCTGCACTTCTTTTGTAAATTCTGCCTTAGTTTCACAAGGATATAAAGTTGGAATGTTCACTTCTCCATCTATTTATAATTTTGAAGAAAGAATTAGAATTAATAATAAAAATATTCCTGAAGATAAGTTAATAGACTTGATGAATGAGGTTAGAGAAGTCGCAGAAACAATGGAAGTTTTTCCTGCTGATTTTGAGCTTGTAACAGCTATTGCATTTTTGTATTTTTATAGGGAAAAATGTGATTTTGCGATTATGGAAGTAGGATTGGGTGGCAGACTTGATGCTACAAATGTAGCCCAAAACCCTCTAATAACTTTAATAACTTCAATAAGTTTAGACCATCAACAATTTTTAGGAAATACAATTCCTGAGATTGCTCTCGAAAAGGCAGGAATTATAAAAGAAAATGTTCCTCTTGTTTTGTATTCACAAAGTAAAGAAGCTATGGATAGTATAATTGGGGTTGCTAATTCTAAAAACTCTAAAGTTATTCTAAATGATTTAGAAAAAATTGAACTTTTAGAAAATACAAAAAATGGACAAATAATAAATTATAAAGATTTTAAAGATTTAAAAATAAATTTACTTGGTTCACATCAAATTAATAATGCTACAATTTCACTTGAATTGCTTGAACAACTTAGAAAAATGGGATTTGAAATTTCAAATGAAAGCATTTATAATGGTTTTTCAAGTGTAACTTGGCCTTGTAGATTTGAATTAGTTTCAAAAAATCCTGATTTTATTTTAGATGGAGCACATAATATTGATGGAATAGAAAAATTTATTTCAAGTATGAATTTTTATTATAAAGACAATAAAAAAATTGGAATTTTTGGTGTTTTAGCTGATAAAGATTACAATGAAATGTTAGCTAAAATAGTTCCTTGTTTTGATGTATTCTTAACTGTTAGACCGGATTCTGATAGGGCAATGGAATCTAAAGAATTAAAAGAAAGAATTGAAAAATTAACAGAAAAGAAAGTTTATAGTTTTGAAAATTATCAAGATGCAATAAATAAAGCGATTGAAATTTCTAAAGAAGATGATGTTATATCGGCTTTCGGCTCTTTGTATTTTGTTGGGGAAGTGCGTAATCTTTTGGGAGTTGGTGATTATTAATGGATAAAAAATTTTTAAGAAAAGAAATTCAGGAAAAATTAAAAAAAATATCAACAGAAGATAGAAAAAATTTTGAAGAAATTTTATATAAAAAGTTATTTGAAAATGAAAATTTTAAAAATGCAAGATGTATTGCACTTACAATTCCTTTTGGGACAGAGATAAATACATATCCAATAATTGAAAAATTATTAGAAGAAGGTAAAATTATTTGTGCTCCTATTTGTGAAAAGGAAACTAGAAAGATGCTCTTTTATAAAATAAGTTCTTTAGATGAGTTAGTTGAGGGACATTATGGAATAAAAACTCCACCTGAAATTGAAGAAAATATTATTGAAAAAGAAAATATTGATTTGATTTTAGTTCCGGGTGTTGGATTTGACAAAGATAACTACAGAATCGGTTTTGGTGGGGGATATTATGATAGATATTTAAAAGACTTTAAAGGACATACAATAGCTTTAGCTTTTAAAGAACAAATAATCGAAAAAGTTCCAACAAATGAATTTGACTTGCCTGTTGAGTTGGTAATTACAAATTAACATGAATTTTAAAACAGTTTTGATTTCAAAGCTGTTTTTTCTTGCAAAATTTTTTAAAATAGTATATTATATATACTAGGTAAGTTTTTGAAAATAGGAGGTATATATGATAAAGTTATTTTCTGATATGGGAGCAGATATTCCAGTAGAAATTGCCAAAAAATATAAAATACAAATTTTTAATATGATGGTTACAGATGGCGAAAATGAATATACTTTAAATTCTGATATAGACAAATATAAATTATTTGAAAATATGGCTAAAGGTATTGATTATAAAACTTCACAAGTTTCATATAAAGAGTTTTATGATGTTTTTAAAGCAGAAATTTTATCTGAAAATGAAATTATTTATATTTCTTTATCTTCTGGACTTTCAGGAACTTTTAGTACAGCAAATATGGTAAAAAATGATTTGTTAGATGAATTTCCAAACGCAAAAATTCATATAATAGATAGTTTAGGTGCTAGTTTTGGTTATGGTGCTTTAACTATCAAAGTTGCAAAAATGATTGAAAATAAAGAAAGTTTAGAAGAGATTTTAAAATATATTGATTTTTATAAAAATCATATAAATTATATTTTTACAGTTGATGATTTGACATATCTTTATAGAGGTGGAAGATTAAATAAGGCTAAATTTATTTTAGGTAATTTATTAAATATTTGCCCTATATTAGATATTTCTAAAGAAACAGGAAAGCTTAACTTTTTCGACAAAGTTAGAGGGCATAAGGCTTTTAAGAAAAAAATTATTGATATAGTTAAGAAAAAATCTGATTGCTTAGATAAGCAGACTATTGTTATTTTGCAAGGCGATTGTATGGATAAAGCGAATGAATTAAAAGAACTTTTAACTAAAGAGTTTAATAATTCAGATATTATTATAACCGGTGTAGATGCTGTTATCGGTTGTCATACAGGTCCTAGTATTTTGGCTATGGTTTATTTAGACGAGTTATATGGAAAATATGATAATTTTGAAATTTAAGGGTTAGAAATAACCCTTTTATTGTGAAGTAATAAGGTTGCTACCAACTCTATGCGAAGCATCGTGTAAAGAGTATTTTAATTTTTGGGGAGATGATTAATATTAAACATATTTATGAATTTTTAGTTATTTTGATTTTTTTAGTTTTTGGGACATTTGTAGAAATAATTTTTAAATCTCCTGTTCCGGCGACAATTTTATCGATGTTATTTTTAGTTGTATTATTATATTTTAAAATAATTGAGCTTAAAAAAATTGAAAGAGTTTCAGAGTTTTTGCTTGAAAATATTACATTATTTATGACACCTTTGGTTATTGGTGTTATAGATAAATTTAATTATTTTAATGGGAAATTTTTACAAATATTTTTGATTTTATTTGTAAGTGTAGTCGTATCTATAATTGTTACAGCATTTGCAACTTCTTTTTTAGTAAAAATTTTTGTAAAAGGAGGTAGTAAAAATGGAATTAATGATTAATAGTCCACTTTTTGGAATATTTTTAACTGTTATAACTTTTATTATCGGATATGAAATTCAAACTAAATTGGGATTAAAATTTTTAAGTCCAATGGTTACATCTTCAGTTTTAATCATAGCTGTTCTTTTGATTTTTAAAATTCCTTATGTGAATTACAAAGAAGGTGCTGATATTTTAACTTTTTTTGTTGCTCCTGCAACAGTTGTTTTAGCAATTCCACTTTATAAAAACTTAGATATAATAAAAAAGTATTTTATTCCAATTTTTCTTGGTTGTTTAATAGGAATAAGTGTTGGAGCAATCACTGCAATTATTTTATGTAATATTTTTGGAATAAATAGAGAAATTTTGCTTTCAATGTTACCTAAGTCAGTTACATCAGCAATAGGATATGAAATTTCTAAAAAAATTGGTGCAATAATTGAAATTTCTATGGTATTTATAGTTATATGTGGAATTATAGGATATAGTGTTGGAGAATTGATTTTTAAGATTTTTAAGATTGATGATAAAATTGCAAGAGGAGTTGCACTTGGCTCTTGTAGTCATGTTTTAGGAACTGCAAAAGCAATGGAGCTTGGAGAAGTTGAAGGTTCAATTTCAACAGTTTCAATTTCAATCTCCGGAGTATTAGCAGTTATACTACTACCTTTAATTTTAAATTTTATTTAATGAAAATTAATGAAAAATAACTACCGTTCTGTCGGTAGTTATTTTTTTAAAAATGAAATAAATTCAGTTGAGTTTTTGTTATTTGTAAATAACTTGTAAATTTTTCTTGTATTTTTTTCCAATTCAAATTTGTTTTTTTGTAATTCTGATAAATTTTGTGAGCTTTTGTGTGTAGTTATTATCTCTAAATTTGATTTATTTTTTATTTCTTTTAATAATTCCTGCCCGTTTTTGTTAAATGCAAGGACACTTATATACTCAGGTTCTTTAGAATAAATTTCTTTTACACTGTTATCTATGTTAAGCAGGTAATTGTAAATAAATCTTTTTATTCTAACTTTTTTATATCTTTTACTTTGAATTTTTTCTGCTAATTCTTCTATTGAATTTACGGTAAAAATATTTTTCTTTATCAAATTTAAAATTCCATTTTCATAATTTACAATATTTTCAGGGTTTATTTGATTTATTAAAATATTGTATTTCAATATTTCTAAAATATTTTTTTCATTTGGAAGAATATTGTTCTTTACTGAATTTTTTAATTCTTCAAAAGTATCTTTATCTATAAAATTTTCTATTTTTTCAAAATTATTTTCATAAATTGCTTTTCTGATTGCAGATGCACTTAATTGCTTATTTGAATTATAGTTTTCACTATTATAATTCTCGCCTTTTCTTTTTATAGGGAAAGGAATTATTTTAGAATTTGAAAGAATTAAATTTTTTACATATTCTATTGAAAGAATATTATTTGAAATAAAGAAATTATCCTTAATTTCTAAAACATTATATTTTTTATTTATTTCTATACAAGCATTTTTGTAAGCGACTGCATAACTTTTTCCAAGTTTCATTTCAGAATTTAAAAATTCTTCTATGTCGCTTTTATATTCAAGTTGAAATTTTGCAATTTCTAAAATGTCTTCTTTTTTTTCACATTCAAAGCCAAAACATAGATAATCTACAATATTTAATTTATTTAAAATTGAAATTCCACCTTTTGCAAAATTTTCAGCGCTTTGTAAACTGAAATAAAAAGGAAGTTCTATAACTAAATCTACACCATTTTTTACAGCAAGACCCGCTCTTGTATATTTATCTAAAATCGCACATTCACCACGTTGAACAAAATCTCCACTCATAATTGAAATTACAAAAGTGTCCAATTTGTTTTTTAAAGTATCTATTTGATATTTGTGTCCCAGATGAAATGGATTATATTCAGAAATTATTCCGGAAACTTTCATAAATTCTCCTTTAATTTTTTATTATAAATTTTATTAAGATTATTATATCATATTTTCAATTTAGATAATCTTTAAACGGTAAATATGATGAAATAAATACACTTTTATACAATAACCATAAAACTGTATTTATTATATCATATTTTCATTCAAATAACTTTTCAACTTGAATTAATAATTTGATATAATTTTTTAAGCATAAATTTATCAATATTATGTATCTTTGATTATTGACTAAATACAAAAAAAACTATATAATAAACGTACTGTTTTATAATATTTTTTGGAGGTTTTGTTATGGACATTAGAGTTGTTAGTGAAAGCATTTTTGATATTGAATCAGATTGTATTGTTTACTTTGTTGACAATGCTTTTTCAAGCGAAGATACTATGGAATTAGTTTCTAAAGCCGGAGATAGACTACTTGATGTTTTTAGCAAGATAAGTTCATTTGCAACTGGAGAGTTTAAAATCGTTCCGGCATTTAACCTTAAAACGACTTATGTGATTATTTCTTCAATTCCACAAAGAATTGAAAATGAAGAAGATGAAAAATTTTTGGAAGAAATTTTTTCAAATATTTTATCAGGAATTGAAAAATATGAATTTAACACAATAGCAGTTGATGTTACAAGGCTTTCAAATAGTTATAGTTCAAAACATAGTGAAGTTTTTAAAAGATTTTTAAGAAATGTAAAAAAAGATATTGTAGTTTTTATGTGTAAATAGATTAGATTTAAATTTATGAAAGGAGGAGAATATGAATACTTTATTAGATAGAGATACTAGACGTGCTTTAGAGTATAGTTTTTTGTATTTAAAAGATTCTGTTGCTTTTGATATTTTTATTTCCTCACTTTCAATAGAACAACGTGGTTTTAATGTAAGATTTAGACAGGCAATTTTTAATAAAATCTCTAAGAGTTTAGATGTTTTTTACAAGAATAGAACAGATAGAGAATATATCAAAAGTGCTGTTAAAAAAGTAGTTTATGATGATATTAATCGCTTGGAAATTGTACTTGCCGTTAATTCATATATTTATGGTAAAAAGTCTAATGTTTTTGCAAATGAACTGGAAAATTATTTTTTACTTAATTATCCTGATTTGAAGATTAGTAGAAAACAAAAACTTATAGTTAGAAAGTTGACTTCTAAAGATTATAGATTTAGAAATAGACTTATAAATAATGTTATAGATTATTACAATTTAAATGAAAAGTTTGAAGAAAAAACTAATGATTTTTTCGAAAATGTAATAAAAGACTATATTTTTAATCTTAATAATTATATTGTAAAACAATTAAAGTTGGAATTTCAGGGTAATAGATATTATATTTTACAAAAAGAAAATTTTTTGACAAAAAAAGATTTAGAAGAACTTTATGCACATATAAAAAAAGTATTTATGGAACATTTATGTAAGACTTCAAGGATATTTATATGGTATGGGCTTAATGATAAAGTTACAAGTAGATATAAAAACTAGAGTCAAAAACGTGAGTTTTTGACTTTTTTATGATAGGAGAATTTTATGGGTTATACAGCTTTTTTACTTATGATTATAAATATTTTATCTAAAATTTTAGGATTTTTTAGAGAAATATTATTATCGTATTTTTATGGAACAGGTGAGATAGCAACCGCTTTTCAAATTTCATTTTTAATTCCATATACTATTTTAGGATTTGTAATGTCCGGACTTTCTACAAATTTTATACCAACATATACGTCTTTGTATAAATCAAAGGGAAGAAATGAGTCAGATAGATTTACAAGTAATATTTTAAATATAATTTTTATAATAGGGATTATTGCGACTATTTTAGCTTATATTTTTGCCAGACAAATAGTTTTTATATTTGCTATGGGATATTCTGGAGAAATTTTTGAATTATCTGTTAAATTTACAAGAATTACAATACTTGGAATGTTTGCTCAACTTTTAAATGCAATTTTAAAGGGATATTTGAATATAAAGGGTAATTTTGTTATACCGGGTTCAACAGGATTTTTATATAATATAGTTATAATTGTATTTTTGATTATAAGTTATAAAATTAATCCGATACTTGCTCCGATTGGAGTTGCTACTGCTACAATTTTTCAATATGTTCCATATATTCCTGCAATCAGAGGAACAAAATATAGACATAAGTTTGTTCTAAATTTTAAAGACGAAAATGTGAAAAGACTTTTGATTTTAGCTCTTCCAATAATTTTTGGGGTTGCAGTAAATCAGATAAATATGATTATAGACCAAAATTTGGCATCATTTATTTCTGATAAGGGTATTTCTGTTTTAACTTATTCTACAAGACTTTATGAATTTGTATGGGGAATAATGATTGTTTCAATAACAACAGCAATTTATCCGACTTTGAGCAGACTTGCAATAGAATCAACTGTGAAGTTTAAAGTACAAATAACAAAGACAATTTCAACTATTTTATATCTTGTTATTCCTTCAGCTATTGGAATTATGATTTTTTCTACTGAAATAATAACTTTGATATACAAGAGAGGAAAGTTTGATGAAAATGACGTTACATTGGTTTCAGGTGCACTGTTTTATTACTCTTTGGGACTTATAGGACTAGGAGTTAGAGATGTTTTATCTTCATCATTCTATGCATTAAAGCTAACTAAAATTCCTTTGATAAATTCAATAGAAATGGTTATTTTAAATGTTATTTCATCAGTAATTTTATCAAGATTTATGGGACTTAACGGTCTTGCATTAGGTTCAACTATTGCGTCTTTCTTTGGAGCGATAAATCTTTATATAAAATTGGAAAAACAAATAGGTAAAATAAAGTGTAAAGTTATGTTGAAAAACATATACAAGATGATAATTTCCGTTTTATTTATGGCTATAGGTTCAAAAGTTATTTTTACTGTATTACATTCAAGATTTTCAAACAACTTAAGTTTGCTTGTATCAATAATTTTTGCAGTAATAATTTATGCGACAGTTTCTATCTTGCTTAGAACAAGACAGGCATTAGATATTTTAAGAGCAATAATAAATAAATTAGAAAGTAAAATTGAATAGACTTGACTTTAATTACATTTGTTGATATAATTAGAAAAAAATTAAATATATGCGTTGAAGGAAAAAAACTTTAAGGAAATTTTTAGAGAGTTAGCATTTGGTGAAAGCTAATATTTGATTTAAGGTGGGACACTCCGGAGCTTTTATTTTAAAGAGAGATACCAATAATTAGGGTGGTACCGCGGATTATATTCGTCCCTGCAGTTTGCAGGGACTTTTTTTATACAAGGAGGAAAGATATGGCACAAATGGGAAATTTAAGAAGAACACATATGTGTGGAAACTTAAGAAAAGAAGATGTTGGAAAAGAAGTAATTTTAATGGGGTGGGTTGCTAAGGAAAGAAACTTAGGCTCATTAATTTTTATGGATTTGAGAGATACAACAGGTATTTCACAAATTGTTGTACGAGATACACTGGGAGAAGAAATTTTTAATAGTGCAAAGGAAGTTAGGTCAGAATTTGTTTTAGCTGTTAAGGGGATTGTTTCTGAAAGAGAAAGCAAAAATCCTAAAATTCCAACAGGAGATATTGAGATTGAAGTTAATGAATTTGTAGTTTTAGATACTGCACAAACTCCTCCAATCTATATTAAAGATGACGACAATGCTTCAGAAAATTTAAGATTAAAATACAGATTTTTAGACTTAAGAAAAGAAAGTTTACAAAATAATTTAAAATTAAGAGCAAAAGTTTGTAAAGTAATTAGAGATTTTTATTCAGAAAATAATTTTGTTGAAATAGAAACTCCATACTTAAACAAACCAACTCCGGAAGGAGCGAGAGATTATCTTGTACCTTCAAGAGTTAATCCGGGTAACTTCTATGCTCTTCCACAATCACCACAAATTATGAAACAACTTTTGATGATTGCAGGAATGGATAGATATTTTCAAATAGTAAAATGCTTTAGAGATGAGGACTTAAGAGCTAATAGACAACCGGAATTTACTCAAGTTGACCTTGAAATGAGTTTTGTAGATGTTGAAGATGTTATCGATGTAAATGAAAGAATGTTACAAAAATTATTTAAGGAAATTAAAGGAATAGATATTGAATTGCCAATAAAGAGAATGAAATATGATGATGCAATGGAAAAATACGGAAGTGATAAACCTGATTTACGTTTTGGTTTTGAAATTAGAAATATTACAGATTGTGTTAAAGATGTTGAATTTGATTTATTTAAAAATGCTATTTCATCAGGTGGAAGTGTAAGAGCAATTTCAATCGGTAAATATTCAAAAGAATATACTAGAAAGAAAATTGACAAATTAATAGACTCAATAAGAGATTATGGGGCTAAAAATATTTTCTGGATAAAAATTGTAAATGGTGAAGTAACTTCTTCAATTTCAAAATTCTTAAATGAAGAAATTATTGCTAATATTAAAGAGAGAATGAATGCTGAAAATGATGATTTAATTTTAATTATTGCAGATAAAAATGATGTAGTTTTAAATTCATTAGGAGCATTAAGGGGTGTAATTGCAAGAGAAATGAATTTATTAAATCCGAATGAATATAATTTATGTTGGATAGTAGATTTTCCACTTTTTGAATATGATGAAGAAGAACAAAGATATGTTTCAAAGCATCATCCATTTACACACCCAAAAGATGAGGATATTCAATATTTAGAAAGCAATCCTGAAAAAGTTTATGCAAAGGCTTATGATATTGTAATAAATGGAGATGAGCTTGGCGGAGGTTCAATTAGAATTAACAATTCTGATTTACAAAACAAAATGTTTAAGGCATTAGGTCTAACAAAAGAAGAAACTGAAGTTAAATTCGGATTCTTACTTGAGGCTTTAAAATATGGAACACCACCACATGGTGGACTTGCATTTGGTCTTGATAGATTGATTATGTTACTTGCGGGTACAAATAATATAAAAGATGTAATAGCATTTCCAAAGACACAATCTGCATCCGACTTGCTTACAGAAGCACCTTGCATAGTTTCAGAGACACAACTTGAGGAGTTAAATTTAAAAATTGGAAAATAATATTTATACGAGAACAGAACTTTTAATAGGAACAGAATCACTTAATATTTTGAAAAATTCTAAAGTAATTGTATTTGGAATTGGTGGTGTTGGAAGTTTTAGCGTTGAATCACTTTGTCGTTGTGGAATCGGAGAAATTTCACTTGTAGATTTTGACACTATTGATATAACAAATGTGAATAGACAAATTCATGCAATGTTAAATAATGTCGGAAAATATAAAGTTGATGAAATGAAAAAGAGGATAGAACTTATTAATCCCGATATAAAAGTTAATGTTTTTAAGGAAAAGTTAGATAAAGATAATATTGAAAAATTTAATTTAAAATATTATGATTATGTTGTAGATGCAATAGATACAATTACTTCTAAGATTTATCTTGCAAAATATTGTTATGAAAATAATATAAAAATAATCAGCGCAATGGGAGCGGGAAATAAATTAGACCCTACAAGATTTAAAGTAGCTGATATTTATAAAACTTCGGTTTGTCCACTTGCAAGAGTTATGCGAAAAGAGCTTAAAAGTTTGGGAGTAAAAAAATTAAAATGCGTCTATTCAGATGAAATTTCTGTTGGGGAAAAGATTGAATCTAATGAGAGAAGAAAATCATCACCGTCCAGCATAAGTTTTATTCCTTCAACTTTAGGACTCATTATTACATCAGAAGTAGTAAAGGATTTGATATTATGGAACAAGTAGGATATATAACTAAAATTTTGCCTGAGAATAAGTGTAAAGTTTTGGTTTCAAGGATAAGTGGTTGTAAAGGAACTTGTAAAACTTGTAGTGGTTGTCCAACACCGACTATGCATATAGTTATGAAAAAGACATTGGACGTTGCAGTTGGTGATTATGTAAAAATAGGTGTAGATAGTAGTATTGTTTTAAAATATTCTATTTTTCTGTATGGTTTTCCACTTTTAATGTTTATGCTTTCAATAGTTTTAGTTAATGTGATTTTTCCAAATTTAAAAGGAATAGATATAATTGGCTTTTTAGTTGGAACTGTTACAATGATTTTAGCTTTTTTTGTAGTTAAACTTGTAGATAAAAAATATGCTCATCTATCAACAAAAGCAATGTATATGGAACAAAAAATTTCAAAAAAAGACATATAAATGAAAAGGTCGATTCAAACGAATCGGCCTTTTGCATCTTTTTATTTAATTCTTATAAAATTTTTTGGTTATTATTTAACTCTTGTAAAAACAGTTTCTCCTGCTTCGTCTTTTATTGTAAGTTTATCATCTTTTATTGAGAAAGTAGCTTTTACCTTTTCTCCCATAAAGTTAATTGTTAAATTTTCTCCATCTACTTTATATTTCATTTCCATTTGTTCAGCTTCTTTTTTAGCTTCTTCTCCAGCAAGAGCAGCCACTGACTTCATTTTTTCTAAAAGACTTTCATCTCCAACTTTAATATCCATCTTTTCATCTTTAGTGAATACTAATGTTACTTCACCTTTCACACCTAAGAATTTTAATGACTCTGAGTCAGTTAATTCTTTCATTGCACCACTAGCTTTTCCTTCCGGTTTCCATTGTCCAACTATTGAATTACTTGAAGCTTTACAAGCAACTAATGAAAACATTATTAATAGTGGTAATACAAATAACATAATTTTTTTGAATTTTTTCATAATATGCCTCCCTTAAAATAAATTAAATTAGTATGTTCTAATTTGTAACTATAGTATAACATAAAAAAGTTTATATAGTTATACACTTTTGGGTAGTATTTTAATAATTATATATTTTGTGAATAAATTGATTTTTTTTCAAAAAAATGATATTATAACATAAAGATTATTTTAAAAGGAGGATATTATGAAAAAGATAGATAAATTTTTTGTTAAATTATTTATAAGTTGTATTCTTCTTTTTTTATATGGATTTTTAAGAGATTATAAATTTAGTTCACATATTATAGATACTTTTTTTGCCCAATTTTTAAGTTTAATTTTGTTTTTAAATATAATATTGTGGGGATTGAAAATAAATAAAAGAATATTGAATGAAAATATAAAAAAATATACTCTTAACATTTCATATCTATTGCTATTTTGGGTTTTTGTTCGTGTGTTTAAGTTTCAATACAGTAATATTTCTGTGGATACAACAAGATTTCTTAGATATTGTTATTATATTCCAATGATTTTAATTCCTTTACTTTTTTATTTTATTAGCTTGTGTATTGATAAAGATGAAAATTATGTTCCGAAAATTGTTTTTCCAACTGCTTTTTCAGTAATTTTAATTTTTATTGTACTTACAAATAATATACATCAACTTGTATTTAAATTTAATTCCATTAATGATGGAGATGGACAAAAAGTATTTTTTTATTTCATAATTGCATTATGGATTGTCTTTATTACTACTTATTCGCTTTATATATTTTTAAAGAAATCATATTTTAAAAAGAATATTAGATATAATTGGTTACCGTTTTTTGTGATTTTTCTATGTATTATATATAATATTATTTATTCATTAAATGGTAGTAAAAATATTTTTGGAGTAGATTTTACAGTTTTTATGTGCTTTTTTTGTATATTGCTACTTGAAACTTTGGTTTTTGTTGGAGAAATTTCGTCCAATGATAATTATAAAATATTTTTTAAAGATATAAAACTTCCTTTAACAATAGTAGATAACAAAGCAAATGTTAAATATCGTTCAGATATTGCTGAAAATTTTAGTAAAGATATTATTAAAAGCATAAAAAATGAAAAGATAAATTTAGACGAAAACAATTTGCTTTACACCTTTAAAATTTTAGGAGGAAATGTTCTTTGGCAAAAAGACATTTCAGAGATTAATAAATTAAATGATGAAATAGCTGAAAGTTCAAATGAAATAAAAAATTCTTTAAGTTTATTGGAGGAAAAGTATAGAATAAAATTGCATAAACTTAGTTTGGTGCATCAAAGTCAAATCTTTACACTTATTTCAAATAGTATTTCATATAAAATTTCAAAGATAAAAAAATTATTAAATGATATGGAGGGGAAAGATTATTCCGTTCAAGAAAATATTTTAAAAAATATAAATGTAATTGGAATTTTTGTAAAAAGATTTACAAATATGATTTTAATAAATGAAATTGGAGAAAAACTAACTTCCGGAGAGTTAAAGCTGTCGCTTTTAGAAAGCTCCACTAATCTTGAATTTTTCGACATTTATTGTGTCATTAATATTGAAGATGAAAATATGGTTTATGGAAAGAATGCTCTTTTATTTTATGAGATTTTTGAAAATATTGTTGAAAAACATATTTTTAATATTGATAATATTTTTATTTCATCTAATTGTAAGAAAAAATTTTTTATACAAATTGAATTGAAAGAAGAAAGTTATTTAGAAATTAATTTTGATAGGGTTAAAGAAAAATATGAAAATATAGAATTTGAAATTAACACAGAAACTTTTGGTAAGTTATTATCATATAGTATTTGTGAAAAGGGGGCGAATTCTAATGATTGATAGTATTATGACTACTAATGATTTATTCTTATTTATTAGTTTAATCGCTTTATTGCTTGTTTCGATTATATTTTGTTATGAATTTAAATCAAATTTGAATAAATTTAGAAATATTGCTCTTTTCGTTATATTAATTTTTTTGCTTTTAGAAACTATTATTGCTAAATATCTTAGTGATGTAGCTTTAAAGGGGCTTGAAATGAGTAAATTTTTTATTTTTAAAATTAAAATTTCATATCATATAATTTTCATTTCTATATTAGTCATACTTGCGTTTTTGTTGAAAATGGAAAGAAAAAAAGATACTATTGATAGAAATTCTATAAAAGAGGCTATTGATAATATACCTGTTGGAATTTGTTTTTATGATAAAACTGGAAAATCTTTATTGATTAATAGGGTTATGAATAGAATAATATTTTCTTTTTCAGGAACTTATATTAATAATATAGAATATTTCCTTGCTTTACTTGAAAATAATAAATTAGATGTAAAGAAAATATTTTTTAAAGATTCTATTGCATATAAAATTAAAGGGCAAGTTTTTCTTTTTGATAAAAGTACGATTAATATAAATGGAGTAGAAATTTTTCAAGTTATAGTGCATAACATTACAGATTTGTATGCCAAAACTGAAAAACTGGAAGAGGAAAGATTAAAAATTCAAAATCAAAAAAAATCTCTTGAAAAATTATTAAAAGATATAGTAAAGATAAATCGTTCTAAAGAAATTTTAATTTCAAAATCAAAGTTACATCACGAGTTTGGAAAGTCGGTTTTAGCTACAAAATTATATTTTAAAAATTCTAAAGAGTCAGAAGATAATTTTGAATATATAAATTTTGCTAAAAATCAGTGGGTTGAAGTTATAAGAAAGATAGAAAACAATTTAGCTGAAGAGCCTAAAAGTAATTTATATGATGAATTGGTTTTAGGAGCAAAATCTTTTGGCTGTAAAGTTGTTTTGTCAGGAGATATAAAAGACGGAAATGAATTACCTTATATCTTTATATTTGCACTAAAAGAATCTATAACCAACGCAGTTAGACATTCGAATGCTGATGAAGTAAATTTGAATATTATAAAAAGTGAAAATAAATTATCTGGAATTATCAGAGATAATGGATATAGTGAAGTTTCTGAAATCAAAGAAGGGGTTGGACTTTCTTCACTTAGAAAAAGAATTGAACAAAATGGTGGAACTTTTGAAATAAAAATAAATAATGGCGTAGAACTTCATATCAGTTTGAATTTATCGGAGGATTATTATGATAAAAGTTTTAATTGTTGATGACCAAAGAATGGTTAGAGAAATGATAAAATTAAATTTGGAAAAGCTTGAAAATATAAAAATAGTTAATTCCATTGAGAATGCACAAATGGCTGAAATGTTTTGCTCCAATGGACAAATTGATTTAATTATAATGGATATATGCACTGCTAATGGAGAAAGTGGTCTTGAGGCATCAAGAAATATAAAAAAATATTATCCCAATATAAAAATAATAATTGTAACTTCAATGCCTGAACATAGTTTTATCGAGAAAGCTAAGGATATTGGTTGCGATAGCTTTTGGTATAAGGATTTTGATAAAATTTCCTTTATAGAAGTTGTGGAAAAAACTTTGAATGGAGAAAAAATCTATCCGGATAGAACTCCAACCATTGAAATCGGCTTGGCAAAAAGTTATGAATTTACAAGTAGAGAACTTGAAGTTTTGAGAGAATTGGTAAATGGTAGTACACATTTGGAAATTTCAGAAAATTTGGATATAAGTATAAATACAGTAAAGTTCCATATAAAAAATTTACTTTCAAAGACCGGATATACCAATTCGATGCAATTAGTTATAGATGTTGTAAATAAAAAGTTAATATTACCGGAATTTTAATAGAACTGCAAAGTTCTATTTTTTTGTAAAGATTTAACTACCTAAAAGGGTGTATTAAGAAAAATAAAATTTTGTTAATATAAAATTGTAAAAATGAAATAATGTAAATAAACGAAAGGAGTATGTTATGGGACTTATTAAAGCAATTGCCGGTGCAACCGGTGGAGTATTGGCAGACCAGTGGAAAGAATTTTTTTATTGTGAGGCATTAAATAAAGATGTACTTATGATGAAAGGACAAAAAAGCATTGGTGGAAGGTCATCGAATACGAAAGGAAGTGACAATATTATTTCTAACGGTTCAGGAATAGCAGTAGCTGACGGACAATGTATGATTATTGTTGAGCAGGGAAAAGTTGTAGAAGTATGCGCCGAACCTGGAGAATTTACTTATAACAATTCAACTGAGCCAAGCATTTTTAGTGGTAAACTTGGAGATAGTATAAAACAAAGTTTTGCAACTATTGGAAAGAGATTTACTCATGGTGGAGATACCAGAAAAGACCAAAGGGTTTATTATTTTAATATAAAAGAAATTATAGACAATAAATTTGGAACAGCAAATCCGATTCCTTTTAGAGTCGTAGATAACAAAATTGGATTGGACTTAGATGTATCTATTAGATGTAATGGAGTTTATTCTTATAAAATTACAGACCCGATAGTTTTTTATACAAATGTTTGTGGAAATGTTGCTAATCAATATGATAGAGAAGAAATAGACGGACAATTAAAGACTGAATTTGTCAGCGCTTTACAACCTGCATTTGCAAAAATTTCCGATTTGGAGATTAGACCAAGTTCAATTCCTGCTCATGCAGAAGAATTGTCAGAGGCTATGAATGAGGTTTTAACTAAAAAATGGAATGAACTTAGAGGAATTTCAGTTGTGTCTATTGCAATGAATCCTATAACATTACCTGAAGAAGATGCAGATATGATTAAACAAGCACAAAGAAATGCTATGTTTAGAGATCCGACTATGGCAGCTGCAACTCTTGTCGGAGCACAATCAGAAGCTATGAAATCTGCTGCAAATAATCCTAATGGAGCTATGATGGGCTTTATGGGAATGAATATGGCAGGACAAGCTGGTGGAATGAATGCACAAAACTTGTTCCAAATGGGGCAACAAAATTCAGGGGCGCAAGTGCAACAAAATGCTCAGCCTCAACAACAGCAACAAGCTCCAAATCCAAATGAATGGAAATGTAATTGTGGAACTGTAAATAGTGGAAAGTTCTGTTTAGAATGTGGAACTCCAAAGCCTGAACCAAAAGGAAATTGGACTTGTAGTTGTGGAGCAACAAATTCTGGAAAATTCTGTGCAGAATGTGGTAGTCCTAAGCCACAAAATTCTAAATTTAAGTGTAACAAATGTGGTTGGGAACCTGAAGATTCATCAAATCCACCAAAATTCTGTCCGGAATGTGGCGATGTGTTTGACGAAAATGATAAAATTTAATTTGAAATAATTAAAATAAGAGGTGATATTATGTCTGATTTAACTGATTATAAATGTCCTAGTTGTGGAGGAAGATTTGAGTTTGATAGTGCAAGTCAACAGATGAAATGTCCTTATTGTGATGCTGTTTGTGATATAGAAACTCTTGAAAAACTTGAAGAAGAAAAACAAGCCTCAAAAGGAACGGCTTGGGAAAAAACTTCAACAGAAAGTTTTGATAATGCCGATGGTGTTAAAACTTTTGTTTGTAGTGCTTGTGGTGGAGAAATAATTGGAGATGACACATTAGCTGCTACAAATTGTCCTTTCTGTGATAATCCCGTTGTTATTGGAGATAAAATTAGTGGTGAATTAAAACCTGATTGTATCATTCCTTTTAAACTGGATAAAAAATCTGCAAAAGAATCTTTGAAAAATTTTGTAAATAGTAAAAAATTTGTACCAAAAATATTTAAAGATGAAAATCATATTGATGAAATAAAAGGTATATATGTTCCATATTGGCTATTTAAGACTGATGCTAATGCAGATATTTCCTTTGATGGAGAAATAGTAGAAAGATGGTCTGATTCTGAATATGATTATAAGAGTGTAGATTATTATAAATTATTGCGTGAAGGATATATGAATTTTGAAAATATTCCAATAGACGGTTCAAGTAAAATTGAAAATGTAATTACAGAGTCTATTGAACCTTTTTATAATGAGGAATTGACTGATTTTAAAATGCCGTATTTATCAGGATATCTAGCTGAAAAGTATGATGTTTCTTATGAGGATTGTACTGAAAATATAAATAGTAGAATATACAGTAGCGTTGAAGAATATTTTTTAACAAGTACTAATGATTATAAAAATGTAACTGTTAGAGAAAAAAATATTGAATTAAGTGATGCAGAAGTAAAATACGCTCTTTATCCGGTTTGGTTTTTGAATACTTCTTGGAATGGAGAAACTTATACATTTGCTATGAATGGGCAAACAGGTAAATTTGTTGGAAGTCTGCCTTTAGATAAGACTGCATTTTGGAAAATGGTATTAATCTTATGGCCAATATTTAGTGTGATAATATACTTTATTGCAAACTTTTTTAGATAGGAGAAAATTATGAAAAATAAATTTTTACTTGTTTTAACCTTAATTTTTTCTATGATTTTACCGTCTTGTGTATTTGTATCTTTTTCCTCAATGGCTACTCAGGAAGAAGAAACTTATATTTTAGATGAAACTGGCACACTAAAAGAAAATGAAATATCAGAACTGAATAAAACTTTAAAAGAAATTTCTTCAAAATATAAAATAGGAACTTTTGTAGCTTTAATTGATAAAGAGGCAAAAATTACGGCTAAAGGTTATATAAAAGAATTTGAAACTAAAGATAATATAGTTTTTGTAATTTCAAAAAAAGATAGAAAATGGGCAATAGAAGCTTCTGGAAAAGGGAAAACAAATTTTGATTCCTATTGTCAAGAATATACTATAGAAAAAATAAAATCATATTTATCAAAAAGTGATTATTTCGAAGCTATAAAAGAATATAACAAAAATGTTGAAAAATTTTTAGAAAAAGGATCAAAGGGCGAACCATATTCTCAAAAAAATAAAATAAAAGAGAATAATTTGCTTTGGATAGCAGGCTCTTTAGTTGCAGGATTTCTAATTGCTTATGGAATTGGAGCGTATTATAAATCACAATTAAATAATGTTCATAATGAAACATCAGCTAATAATTATATTTTGGATTCAGAAATTACAAATAAAGATGATGTATTTATTAGAAATGAAATCACAAAAACTGCAAGACCTAAATCTTCAAGTAGTTCAAGTAGTGATGGAGATTCTTCTGACGGAAGTTTTTAAAATATATGTTACAAAAAAATCTGTGTTTTGATACACGGATTTTTTTAATTTTTATTCCAATAAATCCAAATTTTATATGAGCTTATAGCTGATAAGATAAATAGTATAGATTTTATTAAAATAAATATAAAATTATTTTTATGTGGCTAATTTATTCTTGCA
>NZ_KQ960141.1:47032-138254 GCF_001553085.1 Parvimonas sp. KA00067
TTTATGTGGCTAATTTATTCTTGCAATTTAGGTTCGCAATAAAAATTTATAATAACAATGAAAATTTTTATTATTTTGTTGAAAAAAACAAAAAAATATGTTAATATATATTTGATAAAGTTAATACTAAAGGGGAGCATTAATTTTTATAGTTAATGCTTAACTTTTTTGCTTAATGTGCGATAGGTATTATCTTTATCATAAGATGTTATTTTTAAGGAGGTGCTAAGTTATAAAAAAGTTATTTTCTTTTTTTCTAGTCCTTTGTAGTGTATTATTTGTATGTAATATTGGTAATGTTGATGCAAAAGTTGAAAAGAAAAAATATTCAAACTGGCAAGAAGTTGCTAAAGATATGCATATAAAATTTACAGAGGCTAAAGAGTATGCCGATAAAAAAGATTTGAAAAAGGCTTATGAAGCTGTAAATTCTGCTTATTTTGACTATTATGAAGTTCAAGGATTTGAAAAAAATGTTATGGTTGCAATTTCTAATAGCAGAGTAAATGAAATAGAGGCAATGTTTAGAGAAATCAAACATACTTTTTTAGGGAATTCAAGTGGTTCTATTGAAAAGACAAAAGCCTCAATAGACGAACTTGATATGAAAGTTTATAAAGATGCACTTGTTTTAGATAAGGTAATTCCAAAAAGTGCTCCGGATTCTGAAGGAAAAGTTGTATTCGGTAATGCTGAAGTTAAACAAGGTGATGAAAAAGCGAAGAATATTCAAGACTTTTTAACATCATTTGGTTTGATGCTTAGAGAGGGATTGGAGGCAATTTTAGTTTGTGTTGCAATTATTGCTTATCTTGTAAAAACAGGAAATAAACATCTTTGTAAAGCAGTTTACATAGGCATGGGTGCTGCTGTTTTATGTAGTTTTGGTTTAGCTATAATGATAAATTATTTATTAGGAGGAGTTGGACAAGAGCTACTTGAAGGTTGGACTATGTTCTTAGCAGTTATTGTTTTATTTTATGTTAGTAACTGGATTTTATCAAAATCTGAAGAAGAGGCATGGGAGAATTATATTCAGTCTAAAGTTCAAAAATCAATAGATAATAAAAGTAAGTGGACTTTAGTTTTTGCAGCTTTTTTAGCTGTATTAAGAGAAGGTGCAGAACTTATATTGTTCTATAAAGCTGCATTTTCAGGTGGGAGTAAAATTTTATATCCTGCAGGTGGTTTTTTAGCAGCGTCAGCTGTTTTGGTGATTGTATTTTTTGTTTTTAGATTTACATCTGTTAAATTACCACTTAAACCATTTTTCTTATTTACAAGTGTACTATTATATCTAATGTGTATCTCATTTATGGGAAAAGGAGTTATAGAATTAACTGAGGCTGGAGTTATTTCAGGTTCAACAGTTATACCTGCAATGCAAGGTTGGAGTATTCCAATTTTGAATATTTACGATAGAGCTGAAACTTTAATTCCACAAATTATGTTATTAATAATAACTGTTTGGATATTGGTAGGACATTATTCCAAATTAAGAAAAATTAAAAATGAAAGTTAATTATTCTAATAGTTTTTATTGGGATTTAAAAAACTTGTTGTTACAAAAAAATAAAAAATTAGGAGGATTTATTTTATGAAAAAGTCAAGAATGGTTGTAACATTAGCATTATTAGCATCAGTAGGTTTAGTAGGTTGTCAAAAAAATGATACTGGAAAAGTAAATGAATTACAAAAGTCAGTTGAAGAAAAAGACAAAAAAATTGCTGAATTAACTGAAAAGTTAAAAGAAGCTGGTGAAGAAGAGGAAGAAGAACCTGAAAAACCAGGTGAATCAGGATTTAAGGAAATCAATATTGGAGAAGAAAAAATTGTAGGACCTTTCCAAGTTGCTGCAGTTTATTTCCAAGGTGTTGATATGATTCCTGAAGGCAGACAACCAAGTGCTGCTGAATCAGATATGCATTTAGAAGCTGATATTCATTTAACTAAGGAAGCTGGTAAAAAATATGGTTTTGGTAATGGAAAAGATATTTGGCCAGCTTACTTAACAGTAAATTACAAAGTTTTATCAGAAGACGGAAAAGAAGTAACTGCTGGTTCAATGATGCCAATGAATGCTGATGACGGTGCTCACTACGGAGTAAATATCAAGAAAAATACTGTTAAAGTAGGAAAATATAAATTGGTTATTGAAATTCAACCATCAGCTGATTACTTATTACACACTGATGAAGAAACAGGTGTTCCTGTAATTAAAGATGGAGGAAAAGCTGCTGCATCTAAATATTATGAAAAACAAACTGTTGAATTCGAATGGAATTATACAGGAGAACAATTACAAAATAAATAATATTTAAATTTTAAATTTAATTTAATTATGACAAATAGGCAAATCCTCTCTTAAAAACTTAAGAGAGGTTTTGCCATATTATGAAATAATAAGAGCCACTCTTTGCTTTTTATCGTGAAATAGTGGATTCTTTTTAGAAGAGAGGTTTTATTTTGGGAAAATTTTATGTTGATGTAATTTTTGCTATATGCACATTTTCTTTTTTCTTTGCATTAGTTTTATCTTTTTTAAAGAAAAATATATCTTTGGCAAATAAAATAATTTCATTTTCAATCTTAGCTGTAGGAATTTTTTTAGGTTTATACATACATATTCTTAGAGTAAAGAATAAAAAGGAAATGGTGCACACAGTTGCAAAATTAAATAGATACGTCTTGGTATTATGTTTATTTATTTTTATTTTAATGAGTATTTCTTTAATAATAAGTTTTTTTGTAAAAAACAAAAAAATATCTAAAGTAATGAAATCTTTAGATTTAGCTTTTATGTTTACATCAATTTCTTGTATGCTTTACTTAATAATACCAAGACTTTTAACTCAAGCTATGGAGTTTATTGCATTTGGAGAGGACTCTGTAAGTACAATGACTTTATTTAGGGTTAGTGGCTATATTTTAGGTATTTTAACTGGAGTATTACTTGTTTTGGCATTGTATAAATTTTTAATAAGATGTAGTAAAAAACAATATTTTATAATTTTTACTCTAATTTTTATTAATACATTTTTAGAATATGCTTTAAGAGGAATTACTTCTATTGTTAGACTTAAACAATATTTGAAAAAAGACTTTAATATGGGACCGATTTTAACTGAAAATAGTAAAGTTTTTGGAATAAAGACTTTTGATTTGATGATTTTTGAAGATAAAAGTGATGTGTATTTCATAGCAATAGCCTTTGCTATTATATTTATAGGTGCTTTATATTTTGTTTATAAGAATTTTAAAGTTAAAGGTGAGTTTGAAAGTAAAGCAAGTTTAAGAAAAGAAAAGTGGAGATTAATTGTTAATAGAAGATGGGCATATTTTACAACTGTTTTATCTTTTGTTATGTTATTCTCTGTAACATACTTAAACTACCAACTTACAAAACCTGTTGAATTAACAGCAGCACAACCTTATAATGAAGAAGGAAACAATATTATTATTCCGTTAACTGATGTTGATGACGGACATTTACACAGATTTTCTTATAATAAAGATGGACATGATATTAGATTTATAGTTGTAAAAAAACCTAATAGTACTTCTTATGGGTTAGGTTTAGATGCTTGTCAAATCTGTGGGATTGCAGGATATTTTGAAAGAAAAGATGATATAGTTTGTAAAAGATGTGATGTTGTTATGAATAAGGCAACAATAGGTTTTAAAGGTGGTTGTAACCCAATTCCTTTTGAATATAAAATTGAAAATTCAAAGATTATAATTGATAAAAGTGTTTTAGATAAAGAAAAAGAAAGATTTCCAATAGGTGAATAATATGTTTTGGAGAATGGTTTTTGGAACTGTAATTAGACAAAGAAAAAAAATGTTTATGATTGCATTCACAGTTGCACTTGGTGTTTCACTTGCAACAGGAATGCTTAATGTAATGCTTGGCGTTGGAGATAAAGTAAATAAAGAGCTTAAAACTTACGGTGCAAATATAAATGTAGTTTCTAAAGAGGCATCTCTTATTTCTGATTTGTATGAAATGGAAAATTCTGAAACTGCAACAAGTGACAAGTATTTAAAGGAAGAAGATTTACCAAAGATTAAGCAAATATTTTGGGGATTTTCTATTGTTGATTTTACTCCTTATCTTGAAAAAACTGCAAAAGTAAATAATCAAAAGACTAAATTTATCGGAACTTGGTTTTCTAAACATATGGATTTATCAACCGGTGAAAAAATAGATACAGGTATGAAAAATCTTAAAAATTGGTGGAAAATAAATGGTGAATGGTTAAATGAGGACGATAACGATAGTGTTATGGTCGGTAGTCTTTTTGCTGGTAAAAATGGAATAAAAATTGGAGATAAAATTGAAGTTAGTAGTGGAAATAAAACTAATTCATATAAAGTAAAGGGAATTTTTGAGTCCGGTGGAAATGAAGATTTAAATATATTTTCTACTTTAAAGACTGCTCAGGATTTATTTGGTATTGAAGGAAAAATTTCAAATATAGAAGTTTCTGCTCTAACAACTCCGGATAATGATTTAGCTAAGAAAGCTACAAGAGACCCTAATAGTTTAACTCCTACTGAATATGAAACATGGTATTGTACTGCTTATGTAAGTTCTATTTGTTATCAAATTCAAGAAGTTGTAGAAGATAGTGTTGCTAAACCTATAAGACAGGTTGCTGAGTCGGAAGGCAAAATTTTGGATAAAACAAAATTACTTATGATTTTAATTACTGCGCTTGGTTCAATAGGTTCAGCTCTTGGAATTTCAAATCTTGTTACAGCTACTGTAATGGAAAAGAGTCAAGAAATTGGACTTATAAAGGCAATAGGTGGTTCTAATTTAAGAATTATGTTGCTTATACTGACTGAAACGGTTATAACCGGAATTATTGGTGGTATAGTAGGATATTTCATAGGACTTGGTTTTACTCAGATAATTGGTATTACTGTTTTTGGCTCATATATTGAACCTGCTGTTATGGTTATTCCGATAGATATTGCTTTAGTAATAGGAGTTTCTTTAATAGGAAGTATTCCAGCTATTCATTATCTATTTAAACTTAAACCGACAGAAGTTCTTCATGGAAGGTAGGATTGTAATGACTAAAAGAAAAATGTATTTAAAGATGATTTTAAGTTCTTTCGTTAGAAGAAAATCAAGAATGGTAGTAGCTCTTTTAGCAGTAATAATTGGAGCAACAATTATGTCCGGACTTATTACAATATATTTTGATATTCCTAGACAATTAGGAAAAGAGTTTAGGTCTTATGGAGCTAACTTTGTTTGTTTGCCTAATGAAGGGAAAATTAGTGAAGAAGATTATAATAAATTTAAAGAGCTTATAAAAGATAAAAAAGTTGTAGGGATTGCTCCTTATAGATATGAAACGACAAAGATAAATCAAAAGCCTTATATCCTTGCAGGTACTGAAATGGATGGTGCGAAGAAAAATAGTCCTTTTTGGTATATTGAGGGAGAATGGTCAACTAATAGTGATACAAATGAAGTTATGGTTGGAAAGGAAATTGCCAATACTTTAGGACTTTCAGTTGGAGATAAATTTAAAGTCACAGGGGTAAAGCATGGAAAAAGTGCCATCGCATCTGATGTAAACGACTCTGCTGAAAAAAGTAAAAATAAAGATACTGGTGATGATTTTTACGATGTAACTTTAACTGTAAAGGGAATTGTAACTACAGGTGGTAAAGAAGAATCTTTTATATTTCTTAATTTATCCAAACTTAATGAAATTGTTGAAGATAGTACAAAAATTGATTCTATCGAATGTAGTATTGAGGCAAATCATAATGAATTAGATAATTTGGCAAAAGATTTGAATGGAAAATTACCAAATGTTTTTGGTACGGCTGTAAAAAGAGTTACTCAATCTCAAGATACTGTTTTGAATAAATTAACAGCGCTTATATTGTTGGTAAATGTTGTAATTTTAGTTTTAACAACAATATCCGTTTCTACAACTATGATGGCAATAATCGCTGAAAGAAGAAAAGAAATCGGATTAAAAAAGGCACTTGGTGCTCATAATAAAGAGATAATAATGGACTTTATTGGAGAGAGTGTACTTCTTGGATTGATAGGAGGAATTGTAGGAGTTGGATTAGGCTTTGTATTTGCACAAAGAGTAAGTCTTAGCGTTTTTGGTAGGACAATTACATTCCAATATTTATTAATTCCTGTAATCGTGGTTGTTTCGGTATTAGTAACTACTGCTGGTTGTATATTACCGGTTAAAAAAGCTGTTGAAATTGACCCGGCTTTAGTATTAAAAGGAGAATAGACTATGGAAAATGATAAAGTAATATTAGAACTAAAAGATGTTTCTAAAATTTATGAGTCAGTTAATGCTCTTAGCAATATAAATTTAAAGGTAAAAAAAGGAGATTGGATTGCCATAATGGGTTCATCAGGCTCTGGAAAGACAACTATGATGAATATAATCGGTTGTATGGATAGACCGTCCAATGGACAAGTTTTAATTGACGGAGTTGATATTTCTAAAGAAAGTCAAAAAAATCTTACAAAGATTAGAAGAGAAAAGATTGGACTTGTTTTCCAACAATTCCATTTGATTAGTTATTTAACTGCTCTTGAAAATGTAATGGTTGCTCAATATTATCACAGTATGATTGATGAAAAAGAGGCTTTAGAGGCTCTTAGAAAGGTTGGTCTTGCAGATAGAGCAAAGCATTTGCCTAGTCAATTATCTGGTGGAGAACAACAAAGGGTTTGTATCGCAAGAGCTTTGATAAATAATCCTGAAATTATTTTAGCAGATGAACCGACTGGTAACTTAGATGAGGCAAATGAAATTATGGTCATAGATATTTTAAAGCAACTTCATAAAGAGGGAGCGACTATAATTGTTGTTACTCATGACCCTGAGGTTGGAGATGAGGCAATGAGAAAAATAACTTTAGATTATGGGAAAATTGTGGATGATAAATTATTGACAATCTAGTTGCTTGATGATATACTAAAAAACGTGATGATAGTATGTTATATAAAATTTTATTTCATCACGTTTTTAGTTAATTTAATTTTAAAATTTGAAGAACAATTTGTTTTATTTGGTGGTGGATATGAAAAAGAAAAATTTTAAATTAAGTACAATTCTAATTTTATTTACAATGTTTGTTACAGCTTGTGGTGGTAAAAAAGAATTGAAAGACGGAACGTTTGAAGGAAATTATAAAGATGACAGTTCTACTGTTAAAGTAGTTATTACTGTTAAAGATAAAAAAATTGTTGACTGTATTAGAGAAGAAAGAGATAATAAAACTAATAAGATAAAAGATGAAAGTTATGGTAAAGATGATGCAGATTTCAACTACAAACAAGCACAAAAAGCAGTAAAAAATAGTCAAGGATATGCTAAGAAATTAGTAGAAGTTCAAGATATTGATAAAGTTGATTCAGTTAGCGGAGCAACTGTTTCTTACAAGAGATTTAAGAGTGCAGTTAAGGACGCTTTGAATAAATAAATTTTTTTGATAGGAGGATTTTTTAATGAAAATCGTAAAAGAAAAATGTGTAAACATAGTAGTTTTAGTGCTAGGTATAATTTTGGCATTAACACCTTTTGTTATAGCTCCTGTTTGTCCGGCAATGGCAAATGGAATGAGAATGAGCTGTTATTATAGTGGATTGCTTGCTACTTATGTTGGAATTGGTATAGTTATTACCTCATTAATTTCAATTTTTGTAAATAATAAGGTTGTTAATATTGTTTTGAACATTGTTAATATACTTGCCGGACTTTCTGTTCACTTAATACCACATAAAATTATTAAAATTGTTATTGGGGCAAAAAAAGATGGAAGTCCAAAATTTATGGGATATTGTATGAAAGATACTATGAAATGTATTTCAAATCATACATTTACAATAGTTTCTGCTTTAGGAATTGCAATAGCTGTTATTTCACTTATTTATGTTTGTTACATTTTTATAAAAAGAGAAAATTAATTTAGATAAAAGAGAGTGTGGAAATGAGTAAAAAAATTGACGTTAAATTTTTAGCAAAAGAAAATATTAGAAAAAAACCACTTAGAAGTATTTCTTTGATTAGTATAATTGCTATTTTTGTTTTGTTTTTATTTTGTGGAACTATTTTATCATCAAGTATTTCAGGAGGAGTAAACAACCTTTCAAACAGACTTGGTGCAGATATTATTGTCGTTCCTGAAGGATACAAAGCAAATATTGAAAGTGTTTTATTAAAAGGTGAGCCAAGTGAATTTTATCTTCCAAATGATTCTTTAGAAAAAATAAAAAAAATAGAAGGTATAGAATCTATAACTCCTCAACTTTATGTAGCTACACTTTCAGCGTCTTGCTGTTCATATCCGGTTCAAATAATTGGGATAGATTATGAATCAGACTTTTTGATTAAGCCTTGGTTACAAAAAACTCTTAATCGTGAGTTAAAGGACGATGAAGTTATTGTTGGAAATCATATAGTTGGAGAAAAAAATTCTAAAGTTAAATTTTTTGAAGAAGAACTTGATATAGTCGGCAAGCTTGAACAAACAGGAATGGGTTTTGACGCAACAGTTTTTGTTAATATGAAAACAGCTAGAAAACTTGCAAAAGCAAGTGAAAGAATACAAAAAAATCCTGCATCTGAAGGAGAAAAAGTTTCTACTATTTTGTTAAAATTAAAGCCAAATTATAGCGCATCAGAAGTTTCAAACAAGATTATGAAAGAATATGCTAAAGATGGAATTTTTGCTATGTTTAGTAAAAAATTTGTAAATGAAGTTTCTTCAAACTTAAAAGTTATTTCAAGCTATATTTATATCTCAATAGCAATAATTTGGATAATGTCAATGATTCTTTTAGCTGTTGTATTCTCTGTTATACTTAATGAAAGAAAAAAAGAGCTTAGCATTTTAAGAGTTTTAGGAGCATCAAAGAAAAAGCTAGCTAGTATTATAATGTATGAATCATTATATATAGGATTTTACGGTTCAGTTCTTGGAATAGTTGTTGGAATGATTACAGTATTTTCATTAATACCAATAATTCAAAAGAATTTGAATTTACCATTTTTAACTCCTTCAATAATGAATTTGCTTTTGGTTTCATTATTTAGTTTATTTGTTGGAACAGTAGTAGGTTGCTTATCTTCAATAAATGCTACTAGAAAAATTAGTAAAACAGATGCTTACTTAACAATGAGGGAGAATGATTAATATGCTAAAGATTGAAAATTTATATAAAACTTATGTTAGAGCAAAAGAATTTAATGCTTTAGATGATGTTAATTTGGAAATAAATGATGGTGAATTTATTACAATTATTGGTAAATCCGGAAGTGGAAAATCAACTCTTCTAAATATAATTTCAGGAATATTAAGTCCAACAAGTGGGAAAGTATTTCTTGACGATAAGGAGATAAGTGCTCTTTCAGATGATGAAAAGTCATTTATAAGAAATGATTCAATAGGATTTGTTCCACAATCAACGGTAACATTATCAACACTTAATGTTTTGGACAATGTTTGTTTACCTTTCTTTTTAAGTAAAAGAGAAGGCGATGTTGTTGGACGTGGAAGATATCTTTTAAAAGAATTGGGAATAGAACATTTAGAAAATTCTTATCCAAGAGAACTATCAGGAGGAGAGCTTAGAAGAGTTACAATCGCAAGAGCTTTGATGAACCACCCAAAAGTAATTCTTGCAGATGAGCCGACTTCCGATTTGGATATTGAAAACACAAAAGAAGTTTTGGAAATTTTAAAGAAGATAAACAAGGACAATAACACTACAATCATACTTGTTACACACGACCTTGCTTGTTTAGAATATTCAGATAAAACATACACAATGTCCTCAGGAAAAATAACAGAAGGAAAAAATATTTAATATAATCTAAAAAACTGATTAATTTTGAATTAATCAGTCAGAGCACAGACAAAACTAATGCTTTGTCTGAGCTCTAAGTAGCGATTTAATCGCTACTTTTTTTGTTGAAAATTAGGTAAGGGTTGGTTCTTATTATTAAAAAAATTTGATTTTATGATATACTTGTGGAGTATATTTTAAAATCACATAAAACTAATTTTTAAAAATTTTTTTATTGTAAAAACAATCTAAAATACTTGACATTGTAATGTCTTTATGTTATTATCTTATGTGGAATATGATGTATAGTTATGTTCAAATTTGGTTTTCAAGGAGGTGTTTCCATGAGAGATAAAGTTGTATTAGCATGTACAGAATGCAAAAACAGAAACTACAATACTAAGAAAAACAAGAAAGTTACTACTAACAGAATTGAGTTAAACAAATATTGTAAGTTTTGTAAAAAACACACTCTTCACAGAGAAACAAAATAGTTAGGAAATGGAGGAGAGTAGTATGGCAAAAACTACTGAACAAAAGCAAGCAAAGTCTAGCTTTATGCGTGGAGTTCGTCATGAATTCAAAAAAATTGTTTGGCCTTCTAAAAAAAGTGTTTTTTATTACAGCCTTGCAGTAGTTGCAATATCTATAATCAGCTCAACTATAATTTGGGGATTAGATAATGTATTAAAAAGATTGTTAGGTTTAATTATCCATTAATTATTAAGGAGGGAAGGACTTTAGTCCGCTTTATATGACAACAGAAGAATTAAAGGATATTAAAGAAAAAGAGGCCAGATGGTATGTAGTACATACATATTCTGGACACGAAAACAAAGTGAAGGCTAATATCGAAAAATTAGTTATTAATCGTGGTAATGACATTGATATATTTGAAGTTGTTGTTCCAACGGTTAAGGAAGAAACAGAAACTGGAAAGATTAAAGAAAGACAATTATTTCCGGGATATGTTTTAGTAAAAATGATAATCACAGATATTTCTTGGTATTTAGTTAGAAATACTAGAGGGGTAACTGGATTTGTTGGTTCAGGGAATAAACCTGTGCCATTATCAGAACAAGAAGTTGAGGCTTTAGGAGTTTCAACAAAACCATATAATGATGTGGATATAAACGAAGGGGATTCTATTACAATTATAGATGGGGCATTTAAAGATTTAACTGCTAAGGTAATAGAGGTATCTCCAGAAAATGGTAAATTAAAAGCTTTCGTTTCTTTATTTGGAAGAGATACACTTGCTGAATTAGACTTTAGCGACGTTGTAAAAAATTAAATTTGAAGATAATTTGAAATATTCAAAACAGAGATATACGAGAGTGGGAGGGGTTTAGCACCCGAAAACCACATTAGTTTTTAAGGAGGAACTATAAAATGGCTAAAAAAGTACAAGCATTAGTAAAATTACAAATTCCAGCAGGAAAGGCAACACCTGCTCCACCAGTAGGTACTGCACTTGGACCTCATGGTGTAAATATAATGCAATTTACAAAAGAATTTAACGCAAGAACAGCTGACCAAGTTGGTTTAATTATTCCAGTTGTGTTGACTGTTTACCAAGATAGATCATTTACATTCATCACTAAGACTCCACCAGTACCTGTATTAATTAAGAAAAAATTAGGTATTGAATCAGGTTCAAAAGTACCAAACAGAGATAAAGTTGGTAATTTAACTAAAGAACAAGTTAGAGAAATAGCAGAAGTTAAAATGCCAGACTTAAATGCAGCAAGCATTGAATCAGCTATCAGTATGGTTAAAGGTACTGCTAGAAGTATGGGAATAACTGTAGAAGAGTAATATTAAGTGGGAGCAAAATAAGCGAACACCACAAGGAGGATATAAATGAAAAAAGGTAAAAAATATTTAGAAAGTTTAAAATTAATAGACAAAACAAATTTATACGATTTAAAAGAAGCATGTGATTTAGCGATTAAAACTTCAACTGCAAAGTTTGATGAAACAGTAGAATTACATGTTAAGTTAGGTGTTGACTCAAGACACGCTGACCAACAAGTTAGAGGTACAGTAGTATTACCTCATGGAACTGGTAAAACTTTAAGAGTTTTAGTTTTATGTAAAGAAAACAAAGCTCAAGAAGCTAAAGATGCCGGTGCTGATTATGTTGGTGGAGATGATTACATTCAAAAAATTCAAAATGAAAACTGGTTTGAATTTGACGTAATTGTTGCAACTCCTGATATGATGGGTGTTGTTGGTAGAATTGGTAAAGTTTTAGGACCTAAAGGTTTAATGCCAAACCCTAAATCAGGAACAGTTACATTTGATGTAGCTAATGCTATTAAAGAAATTAAAGCTGGTAAAGTAGAATACAGAGTTGATAAAGCTAATATCGTTCACTGTCCTGTAGGAAAAGTTTCTTTCGGAGCAGAAAAGATTGAAGAAAACTTAAGAACATTAATTTCTGCTATTATTAAAGCTAAACCAGCTGCGGCAAAAGGAAAATATTTAAGATCAGTTTCTATTGCTACAACAATGGGACCTGGAATTAAATTAGCTTCTACAAGATTAGGAGAATAATTATATTAAGACACCTTAGGGTGTCTTTTTTTTATGTGAAAATTTTAGATGATGATTTTAGTATGAAAACATTATTAAAAAATGTATTTTAAATTTATCAAAAAGTTTTTTGGAAAATATTCTTTTTATATATGGACTTTTCTATATTTTTTTGATATAATCTAAATTAAAGAATTAAAAAATAAAGGAGGAAAATATGTTAAAGGAAAAGGTTGTAGTTAATTCAGAGATTGGACTTAATGCTAGAGTAGCTTCTATGTTTTTACGAAATTCAGTAAAATTCAATTCAGATATTATTTTAATAAAAGATAATAATAGATATAATGGAAAAAGTATTTTAAGTATTTTATCCATGCAAGTAGGAAATGGGGAAGAGATAGAAATAGAAATAACGGGAGATGACGAGAAACAAGCAATAGTTTGTTTAACAGCTTTCTTTAAACAAGACTTGAGAGAGTATTATACTATTTAATCTGCATATAAATTAAATATAGTAAAAAAATTTCTGCTAAGATAACTTAAATTAATTTAAATTTATATCATAAAAAAATCCCTAAAAAGGGATTTTCAGACTGATGACAAAACTAATGCTTTGTCTGCAATCTAATACTGGTTAACCCAGTATTTTTTTTGCCCATATTTTGTGTCTTATTACTATTAGATAGATATAGTATTGTATTTTAAATGAATATATTTTAAAAATAATTTAGATTTTTTATATAAAAATTTTTTATTAATAATATAAAAAATTAGTAAAAAATATTTTTTAGTTTTATACAATGTTTTTTTGAAAAAAATTTTTAATTTTTTTGTTTTGATAAAAATTTAAGTTTTTGTATTGTCTATTAAACTAAATTAAATTTAATTGTTATTAAAATTATCAAAATAGCCGTTTAGATAAAATATTTCTTTTGAAAAAACGTCAAAATTTTTAATACTTCATAACCTAAATGCTTGAAAAATCTTATAAATTTTGCTATACTTTAAGTGAGAGAAAGTCTGATTACTGACTATATTTCACAAAGAATAACCGTATATTAGTTATATACTAGAATGAGTACATATTTATATTTTTAGACTTTACAATTTAATACTTAATGTTTAAAAAAACATATACTATTTATTTTTTATATTCTTTATATGGTTTTTCTAAACTTTTTAAAAGGAGGCAAATTATGGCTTTTGTTTTTAATGTTGAAGAAAATCAAGACAAGATAAATGAACTTTGTGAATTTATCGATAAGAAAAAAGACATTCCCGGAGCGTTGATGCCGGTTTTACAGGAAGCTCAAAGTATTTTTGGTTATCTTCCAGAAGAAATTATGGATTTGATAGCAAAGAGAATGAAGATATTTCCTGCTAAAGTTTTTGGAGTGGCGACTTTTTATTCACAATTTTCATTCATTCCAAAAGGTAAGTACCAAGTTTCTGTTTGTATGGGAACTGCTTGCTATGTAAAAGGTGCTCAAGAAATTTTAGACGAGTTCTGCGATAGAATAGGGGTAGCTGTTGGTGGAACAAGTGAAGATTTAAAATTCTCTGTGGCTCAAACTCGTTGTATCGGGGAATGTAACTTAGCTCCTGTAGTTACAATAAATGAAGATGTTTATGCTTATATTAAAAAGGCAGACATTAGAAGAATAATGAGAAAGTATAAATAGGGGTGATTTTATGATAAAGACTGAAGTTGATATGAAATTATTAGATACTATCAAAGAAGAAAACTATCCTCTATTGATTGAAAGGTTAAAACAAGAACCTGATAAGTACATAATTGACGAAAATGGTATTCGTCTAAAAGGGGAGTTTTTTGAAAAACAAACTAGAATTGCTTTAAAGAATTTTGGTATTGTTGACGAACATAGTGTAAAAGAATATGTTGCTTTAGGTGGTTACTATGCTTTAGCTAAAGTTATTAGTAGTTGTACTCCTGAAGATGTAGTTAATGAAATGAAAAATTCAGGTCTTAGAGGACGTGGTGGTGCAGGTTTCCCTACTGGTAGAAAGTGGGAAGGTGCTATGCAACAACCTGCAGGGCAAAAATATGTTGTATGTAATGCCGATGAAGGTGACCCTGGTGCATTCATGGATAGGTCTATCCTTGAAGGCGACCCACATTCAGTATTGGAAGGAATGGCAATCTGTGGTTATGCAATAGGGGCTGATAGAGGTTTTATTTACGTTAGAGCTGAATATCCTAAGGCTGTTGTAAACTTAAGAGAGGCTATTAAAAAAGCTGAAGATGAAAATCTTCTTGGCGATAATATTATGGGAACAGATTTTAATTTCCATATTGAATTAAGACTTGGTGCCGGAGCGTTTGTTTGTGGTGAAGGTACTGCTCTTATTGAATCTATTGAAGGTAAACGTGGTATGCCTAGAACTAAGGTTTACAGAACAACTGTTAAAGGTTTATTCCAAAAACCTACAGTTTTAAATAATGTTGAAACTTTTGCAAATGTTCCACAAATTTTGGATAAGGGTTCTGATTGGTATAGATCAATCGGAACAGAAGATAGTTCAGGAACTAAGGTATTTGCTCTTGTAGGTAAGGTTGCAAATGCAGGTCTTGTTGAAGTTCCTATGGGTACTACTATTAATGAAATTGTATATGGTATCGGTGGTGGTACCGGTAATGATAAAAAAGTAAAAGCTGTACAAACTGGTGGACCATCAGGTGGTTGTATTCCGACTGATTACTTTGATACTCCGGTAGATTTCGGTTCTCTTGCGAAAATCGGTTCTATTATGGGTTCAGGTGGTATGGTTGTTATGGACGAAACTGACTGTATGGTTGACATCGCTAGATTTTTCTTGGACTTTACTGTTGAAGAATCTTGTGGTAAATGTGTTCCTTGTAGAGAAGGTACAAAGAGAATGTTAGAATTATTGGAAAAAATAACTTCCGGTAAAGGTGAAGACGGAGATATTGAAAGACTTGAAGACCTTTCAGAAACTATTACTGTTGCATCTCTTTGTGGTCTTGGACAAACTGCTGCAAACCCAGTAGTAAGTACGCTTCATTATTTTAGAAATGAGTATGAGGCTCATATTTATGATAAGAAATGTCCTGCCGGAGTTTGTCAATCACTTCTTGAGTTCTTTATTACAGACAAATGTGTTGGCTGTACTAAATGTGCTAAAGCTTGTCCAGTTGACTGTATTACTGGTGTTCAAAAGGAATTACATGTTATTGAACCTTCTAAATGTGTTAAATGTGGCTCTTGTGAAGATGCCTGTCCAGTTAATGCTATAATCAGAAGATAGGTTCAGGAGGTATATTATGGCTAATATGATTAATTTAACTATAAATGGCAAAAATGTTAGTGTTGAAAAAGGAACTACTATCATTGAGGCTGCTAAAAAAGTTGGAGTTGATATTCCTAACTTGTGTTATGAAAAAAGCCTTACCGCCTTTGCCGGTTGTAGAATGTGTGTTGTAGAAATTGAAGGAAGTAGAAAGTTAGAAACTGCTTGTTCTACACTTGCTAAAGAAGGTATGGTTGTTAATACTGAAAGTGAAAAATTAACAAAAATAAGAAGAAATATTTTAGATTTACTATTCTCTAATCACCCAAGTGATTGTTTGACTTGTGAGATGGTTGGAAATTGTAAATTACAAGAATATTGTTATAGATATGGAATGAAAGAAGGTACTTGGATTGGTGAAGTTCAAAATCATGAAATTGATGCTAACAATCCTGTTATGATTAGAAATCAAAACAAATGTATCCTTTGTGGTAAATGTGTTAGAGTTTGTCAAGACGTTCAAATTACAGGTGCTATTGATTTTGTAGATAGAGGTTTTGCCGCTCGTATAGGAACACATAAAAATTTAGATTTAAATACAGAAAATTGTAGATTCTGTGGACAATGTATCAGTGTTTGTCCAACAGGTGCTTTACTTAATAAGCAATTAATGGGAACTAGACCATGGGAAATTAAAAAAGTTAGAACAACTTGTCCTTTCTGTGGTACTGGTTGTAACTTTGATTTAAATGTTAATACTAGAACTGGAAAAGTTATTGGTGTTACTCCAAATGAAGATTCTCCTATAAATGGAACACAACTTTGTGTTAAAGGAAGATTTCATGTTGACTTAATCAATAGTAAAGATAGACTTACTGACCCATTGATTAAAAGAAATGGTGTTTTTGAAAAAGCAACTTGGGATGAAGCACTTAGTTTAATTGTTGATAAGTTTAACGAAATAAAACAAAATTATGGTCCGGATGCTATTGCTGGATTATCTTCTGCTAGAACTTGTAATGAAGATAACTATACATTCCAAAAGATGATGCGTGTGGCTGTTGGAACAAACAACGTTGACCACTGTGCGAGAACCTGACATGCTCCTACAGTTGCAGGTCTTGCAACAACACTTGGAGAAGGAGCAATGACAAACACCGTTAATGAAGTTTTTGATACAGATTTAATGTTTGTTATTGGGTCAAACTCAACAGAAGCCCACCCTATAATTGGAAATAAAATGCAACAATCTCACAGAAAAGGAACTAAACTTATAGTTGTTGATCCTAGAAAAACTGAGATTGCAAGAGAAGCAGACTTACACCTTTCTTTAAAATCAGGTACAGATGCTGCCTTAATAAATGGAATGTTACATATCATCATAAAAGAAGAACTTTATGATAAAGAATATGTAAAAGAAAGAGTTGAAGGCTTTGAAAATGTTAAAGAAATTGTAGAAAAGTACACTCCTGAACTTGTAAGTAAAATTACAACTCTTCCAGTTGAACAAATTTATAAAGCTGCAAGGATGTTCGCAGGAGTAAATGTTGCTGCAATTTACTATACACTTGGAATAACAGAACATACAACAGGTACTTCTAATGTAATGAATCTTTCAAACCTTGGACTTGTTTGTGGATATATCGGTAAAAAAGGTGGCGGTATAAACCCAATGCGTGGCCAAAACAATGTACAAGGAGCATGTGATGTGGCAGCTCTTCCAAATTATTATCCTGGATATAGAAAAGTTGTTGAAGAAAAAGATGCTTTATTATTTGAAGAAATTTGGGGAACTAAATTAAATAGAAAATTAGGTCTTAGAATTCCAGAAATGTTAGATGAAGCTGTTGAAGGAAAACTTAAAGCGATGTATGTAATGGGAGAAGATCCAATACTTTCAGACCCTGATGCAAACCATGTTAAACATGCTATGGGTAATTTGGACTTTTTAGTAGTTCAAGATATTAACTTAACTGAAACTGCAAAAATTGCAGATGTTGTATTACCAGCTACATGTTATGCAGAAAAAGATGGAACATTTACAGCTTCTGAAAGAAGATTACAAAGAGTTAGAAAAGCTGTTGACGCTCCGGGACAAGCTCGTGTTGACTGGGAAATATTAGCTGATATAGCAAGAAGACTTGGAGCTAAGGGATTTGATTTTAAAACATCAGAAGATGTATTTAATGATATAAGAAAAGCAATGCCTACATACAGAGGTATAACTTATGATAGAATAGATAAAGAAAATGGTATTCAATGGCCATGCTATGATGAAAATGATCCAGGAACACCATATTTACACAAAGGTAAATTTGTGAGAGGGCCTAAAGCTCTTATGGTACCAGTTGAATATGAAGGACCAAAAGAACTTGAAAACGAAGAATATCCTATCATTCTTACAACAGGTAGAGTATTATATCATTACAATGTAATGACAAGATATTCAAATGCATTAGATTCTATTCAACCTCATGAATTGATTGAAATTTCAAAAGAAGATGCTGAAAAACATGATATAGAAAATGGAGATTTTGTTAGAGTAACTTCAAGAAGAGGAAGCGTTGTTGGTAGAGCTAAAATTACAGACAGAGTAAAAGAAGGACTTATGTATATGACTTTCCACTTCTCTGAAACTCCGGTTAACCAACTAACAAGTTCACACTATGATCCAATCTCAAAAACTGCAGAATATAAAGTAACTGCTGTTAATATCAAGAAAGTAAATAAACTTGATAAAGGATTGGAAAGCGAAAAATTCATTGACTTAAATGAATTGGTTGAAGAAATAGTTTAATTGAAAAGTATTAAAAGTTGAAGACTTGTTCTTCAACTTTTTTTATGTTTAAATCTGTTTTTTGTTGAAACTTGTGTAGATTTGATATATACTTATAGTAATATATTTATTTTTATTTGAGGAGAAAATTATGAATAAGATTTTATTAGTTGAAGATGAAGATAATATTAGATTATTTACAAAAATAAATCTTGAAAGAGAAGGTTTTGAAGTTTTAGAGGCTGAAAGTGGAGAAAAGGGTGTAGAACTTGCTTTAAAATACAATCCACAAGTTGTTATTTTGGATATAATGTTACCAGGAATAGACGGTTTTGAAGTTTGTAAAATTTTAAGAGAAAAACTTCCTAAGATTGGTATAATAATGCTTACCGCAAAAACTCAAGATGTTGATAGAATTAATGGATTAGAAAATGGTACTGATGATTATTTAAGCAAACCATTTAATCCGGTTGAGCTTATTTTGAGAATTAAATCTTTGATAAGACGTATAGATTCAATCCAAAATAATAGTGATTTAATTAATATTTATCCTTTTAAATTGGATTTGTATTCTAAAACTTTTTATAAAGAAGGTAAAGAAATAGAACTTACACCAACAGAACTTGCAATGGTTACTATTTTTGTTTCTAATCCGGGAAGAGCATTTTCAAGAAATGAACTTTTGAATATGACTTGGGGTGAAGATTTCGAAGGGGATATTAAAATAGTAGATGTTAATATAAGACGTCTTAGAGCTAAGATTGAAGATAATTCAAGTAAACCAAAGTATATTGAAACTGTTTGGGGGACGGGTTATAGATGGAATTCAAACTAAGATATGGTAAATTAGTTGAAAAATTTAGTAATCTTAAGGAACTTTTTTTGAAGAAATCTTTAAGAATTAGAATAATGACTCAATTTTTCTGGATTATTGCTTTAATTGTAATATTTTTTGAAATTTTTTTAGTCTTTACAATAAAAAATTATTATTATTCCGGAGTTACAGGAATCATTCAAAGTCAGGCAAAATATAGTGCGAAGTTATATGAAATTCATTTGGCTAATTCCAGTCTGTCTGAGTTGGTTTTAGATGATTCTGAAGAGTTTTATAGTGAAGTAAATGCAGAAGTTCAGATTTTGAATAACTCAGGGAAAGTACTATTGGATACTGTTAATGGCAATGAGATAGGAAAAGTTTTAACAAGTGGCGATGTTGATTCTGCTAAAAATGGAAGTAATGGTTCTAGTATTTATAAAAATTTAATTTCTAAAAATAATGAATTAGCTGTATCTATTCCACTTAATAATGGTAGTGAACAGATTGGTATTGCAAGATTTATAATATCAATGGAAAATATAGATAATATGATTACTCAAAGATATCTGGTATTTTTCTTGTTTGGATTTTTTGTTTTAGTTATCGCTATAAGTATAAGTATTTTTATGAGTGGTAAAATAGTTTATCCTATTCAAAAACTTACTAATGTAGCTTTGAACTTGGCTGATGGTAGGCTACACGAAAAAGCCGATGAAGTTGGGGATTATGAGATTTCTCAACTTGGAAGTACAATGAATTTAATGAGTGAAAACTTGATTAAAAAAGAACAACTTAAAAAGGACTTTATTTCAAGTATTTCCCATGAGCTTAGAACTCCTCTAACTGTAATAAAAGGTTGGGCTTTTACTTTACAATCTGAGGCTAAAGGGAATAAACTTTTAGAGGATGGGTTGATTATCATAGAAAAAGAAAGTGATAGACTTGGTAATATGGTTACTGAGCTTTTGGACTTCTCAGAACTTAGTAGTGGAAGACTCATAATGAATAAGGAATTGTTAGACCTTAATGAACTTGGTTTATTTATAAATAAACAATTAATGCCAAAATCTAGTGCTAAAAATATAGATATGATTTTAAATTATGATGAGTCTAATAGTGTAATGGTTATGGCTGATAGGGATAGAATTAAGCAAGTCCTTATAAATATTTTAGATAATGCTTTGAAATTTACTGATGAGGGTGGAGTTGTTTTAACTGATATAAAGATTGAAGGTGAAAAGGCTGTTGTTGAAGTTATAGACAATGGTTGTGGTATCTCGGAAGAAGAAATTTCTTTAGTAACAGGAAAATTTTATAAAGGGTCAAACAGCAATTCGCATACAGGTCTTGGCTTATCTATTTGTGAAGAAATCGTTAAAGCTCATAATGGTAATTTGATTATAAGAAGTGTTTTAGAAAAGGGAACAGTAGTTAGGGTTGAGTTACCACTTGAAAAAGGAGATATTCAAAATGAAACATAAAAAATTAATACTTAGCAGTATAGGAATAAGCTTATTGGGATTAATTGTTTTACTGTTTTTCGTTTTAAGAGGTAATTTTTTTAAATATACAGATATAAACTCTATGATTTCAGAGCCAAAGTCTGATTCACTTTTGATATCCGGTACTTGGAAGTTGGAGTCAGTTACCACTATAAGCGACGGAAGTGAATCTACAAGTGAAGATGATAAATTGTATGTTAGCAAAAATTTTGTTTCTTTTGAAAAAATTTCTACAAATAATCCTAAGTTTAAATTTAGAAGATTGAATTTTAAAAATTATTTATTGTATAACGGGGTTATTACTGATAAAATTAAAATTGATTCAGACGAAGTTACCGTTGTTTCTATAAGAGATGAAAAAAACTTTTATAAAGAATTTATTGTTATAGATGAAAATAAAATTTCTACAATTTACAATAAGAAATATTATGTTTTTGAAAGAGTTTCTTTTGATGTTGAAGAAAATTTGATTGGAGATTCCAGTATGGAAGATGTTTCTAAGAAAAAAGATATATCTTTTTTGATAGGTCTTAAAAGTGTAGGAACGGGTAATGTCGATTATGAAACTTTGTTAATTAGAAAAAATGGAGAAAAAAAGATAACTATAAACAAGGTATCAGGGCTATTTATAAATAATAAAAATAAATTTTTTATAGCTAATTCGGTTGGAGATAAAATTTATATTTCTGATGATTATGTAAATAATTCTGAAAAAAAGATATTGGATATAAAAAATGCTACTATAAATTTTTTAAGTGAAAATTATATAAGTGTTGAATCTTTCAATACAGATATGAGCAAAAAAAATTATTCTATATATAATATCAATAGCTTGTCTGATGAAAATAAAATTTCAATAAAAGATATTGCTGGAGATAGAGGAGAACAGGCATATTTTAATAAGATAAGAAAGCTTGGGTATTCAAGTGAAAATATAACTTCTTTTGATATGCGAAATTTTGGAGTTAAGAGAAATAATTTTAGCTGGGTTTTTAAAGGTATTTTAAATAATTATTCACATAATAATTTTATCTCTAGTGAGATTAATTTAGATTTAATACCTAAAGTTAATATTTTTTTGAATAAATCGAGTAAAATTTCAAAAATAAAAGTAAAAGAAAAGACTCAAAATGTTTTAGATTATTTTATTTCTCCTGATGAAAGTATGATAGTAATTTTGACTGCAGATGATATATCCGTATATGAGATAAAAAATCAGAAAATCGAAACTTTGCCAATTTCTACAATTAGCTTAAATAGTAGAAGAGAAGTTGTTAATTTTCAATGGGAAAGTGCGATTAGTAGTGAATTAACTTATAATGAATTTTTAAAAATTAAACAATTAGAATTGAAAAAAACTATATAAAAAATCTCTATGAATAATATAGAGATTTTTTTGTTATAATATTTTGTTCTTAAATTGAATTTATGTCTAATCCTTTTTTTAATTCATTTATTTCTTCCACCATAAAGTCTTTAAATATTTTATTTACATTTGAAAATTGTAAATTCTTATTGTAAACAAAATAGAATTTTCTATTTAAATAAATATTTTTTATATTTAAAATTTTAACCTTATCTTTGAAAGGAGAAATATTTAACATTCTTTGAGAAACGAATCCACTTCCAACGCCTTTTGTTACAAGTTCTAAAATTGTGTTTGTATCGTGAATTATGGCAACACTATTTGAAATTACATTTAATGCATTATTTCTCTTCAACTCATCTTCTACTATTTGTCTAGTACCTGAACCTATTTCTCTTAAAATAATTTTATCATTCTTTAAATCGTCAATACTTATTACTGAATAATTTTTTAAATCAGGATATGCGTCTTTATTAACAACATACACTATGTGGTCATCCATAATTTGAGTGTAAATCAATTTAGGGTTAGATATTTTCAATCCAACTATACCAAAATCTGTTTCTCCAACTAAAATGCTGTCTATTACAGTTCTAGAATCATCATTACTTATATTAAACGAAATATCAGGAAATGAATTTGAAAATTTTTCAATTAAATCCGGTAATATAATCTTTCTTGGAACAGAAGACACACAGATATTTAAAGTTCCCTTTAGGTTTTGTGAATATATATCTAAATCTCTTATAATTTCGTCATAAGAAGATAATATATTAAGAGCATGTTTATATACTATACTTCCTGCTTGAGTTAGAGTAACACTTCTTCTAGTTCTAACAAAAAGGGAAGTATTAAGTTCTGATTCAAGTGCTTGTATATGATTTGTTACAGACGGTTGAGTTATGTATAAAACATCGGCTGTTTTAGTAAAAGATTTTGTTTTAACTATTGTAATAAAAGTTTCTAACTGTTTAAAATCCATAATATCCTCCATAAAATACATATTAAATTTATAATATATATATTTTTATTTATTATAACATTTTTTTAACAAAAAGTAAATATTAATAAAATATAATGAATTTATTGAGAATGTTTTTGATAAAATGTTGAAGTTTCAATCTTTGTATATTAAAGATAAATTTTATTTAAAAATTTACAGAAAACGTGTTGACTTAAGAAATAAAATATGTTAATATATCTTTGTTAGGGGGTATGTAAAATGTTTTCAAACGAGAATATAAAGAAAGTTGATCCAAGTATTGCTGAAATATTGGATAAAGAGTACGAAAGACAAAATAGTCATATTGAATTAATAGCATCTGAAAATTGGGTAAATGATGCGATTTTAGAGGCAGCTGGAAGTATATTAACTAATAAATATGCTGAAGGATATCCTGGAAAAAGATATTACGGTGGTTGTGAAGTAGTAGATGATGCAGAAAGATTAGCTATTGAAAGAGTTAAAGAACTTTATGGTTGTGAATATGCAAACGTTCAACCTCATTCAGGTTCTCAAGCTAACTTTGCAGCATTTTTTGCTATTTTAAATCCTGGTGATACTTACATGGGTATGAATTTAAACCATGGTGGACATTTAACACATGGAAATCCTATTAACTATTCAGGAAAGATATATAATCCAGTTCCTTATGAAGTTGATGAAAATGGATATATAGATTATGATGAAGTTTTAAGAATTGCAAAAGAATGCAAACCTAAATTAATTTTAGCTGGAGCATCTGCTTATGCAAGAAAAATAGATTTTAAAAAGTTTAGAGAAATTTGTGATGAAGTAGGAGCAGTATTAATGGTAGATATGGCTCATATAGCAGGACTTGTTGCTGCGGGATTACATGAATCACCAATTCCTTATGCTGACGTAGTTACTTCTACAACACATAAGACATTAAGAGGACCAAGAGGTGGACTTATTTTAGCAAGTGCTGCTGCAAACGAAAAATTCAATTTCAATAGAGCGGTATTCCCTGGCTCACAAGGAGGACCATTACTACACATTATAGCTGCAAAAGCGATTGCTTTTAAACAAGCATTAGAACCTGAATTTAAAGAATATCAAAAACAAGTTTTAAAGAATGCTCAAGCATTAGCAAAAGGTTTAATGGATAGAGGAATTAAACTTGTATCAAACGGAACAGACAATCATTTAATGTTAGTTGATTTAAGAGATTGTGATATGAGTGGTAAAGAATTAGAAAAAGCATTAGACTCTGTTCATATTACTTGTAATAAAAATACAATTCCAAATGATCCTAGATCACCATTTGTTACAAGCGGTATAAGACTTGGAACTCCTGCTATTACTACAAGAGGCTTAAAAGAGGCTGAAATGGATTTAATAGCAGAAGCAATCGCTGGAGTTATTAAAAATGGAGAAGAAGGTAAAACAAGGGCATTAGAAATAGTTAATGAATTAACTAAGAGATTCCCTCTAAAATAGTATCATTAATATAAAAAAATAAAACGTCTTAATAGGCGTTTTATTTTTTTAAAAAATTATATTAGATTTTTATGGAATGAGTGAAATTATTTTATTTATTATTAAATCATCAAAGTTAATATTTCCTTTTTCTGATTCTAATATTTCTTTTGAAAGAGTAACTTCATCTGTTATAATACCATCTATACCCTTTGAGTATGCATTTATAATATCATCATTTGTATTTGTTGTCCAAACATATACTCTCTTTCCGTTTTTTTGTATTTTTCTAATAAGCTCATTTGTTACTATTTCTTTTTCTATACAGAAAAAATCTATAAATTTTAAATTATAAAATTTTCCATAACTAAAAGCTAATATTAGTCCTGTTGAAATTGAAGGTTCTAAATCTTTAACTTCTCTTAGAGCCTTAGGAGATAGGGAAGAAACAATAATGTCATAAGGCTTGTCTTTTATCAACTTTACAACCTCTTCTGCCAATTTTTTATCATTTTTCCTAAAAGGCTTTAATTCTATATTTAATTTGATTTTTCCAGAAGTTTTTTCAAGAACTGTTTTTAAATCTACAAAATTATATTCTTTAGAATTTCTTTTATCTATCAATTTATACTTTTTTAATTCCTCAAAAGTTAAATTTTCAATTATTTCTTTTTTACCTGTTAATCTTTTTAAATTGTGGTCATGAGATAAAACTACAACATTGTCTTTAGTGAGTACGACGTCAATTTCGGCAAATTCTGCTCCTACTTTTATAGCCTCATTTAAAGACTCTAATGTATTTTCTAAAGAGTTTTTTGTGCTACCTCTATGAGCTATAATATCCGGTTTTAAATTTCTAAAAGCGTGATAAAATTTTATTTCTTCGCTTGAATTTCTATATTTACTAAAAATTCCTGCAAAAACTAAAAACAGCATAACTAAAGACATTTTTAATCTCATTTTATTTGTAGGATAAATACTTTCTGAAATTTCCGCATCTAACGATGTTCTAAAATAAAATTTAGAAATTCCTGAAAAAGTTATATAATTTGATAATACATTTGTAAATATTTTTAATAGTGTTGCAATGCACATATATGTGATTATTCCCATATTGCTTAGCGTCTTGTTACTTGTTTGCATATAGAATATGGATATTATCGAAATTAAGCTAAGTATTTTAAAAAATTGAACAATTAAATTCTTAATAGCCACGATAATTAAAGTTTTTATACTTTTTAGTTTGTTTTTTCTAAGTCTTTTAAAACTTATTTTAGCACTTTCGATAAAATTTTTATTTTCTAAGAAAAATATATGATAAATAAAAAGCAAAAATATTGAAAGTACAATAGCTATAAAAGTTATGAGAGCAAATAAAATTATCCCTGCATTAGTACTTAAAATATGCTCTGTAATAAATGTTGGTATTTTAATTCCTTTGTGAATTGATGTTGAAATAGGAATATTTATAGATACCATAATCAAAATTAAATAATTTTGAACTTTTTTTATTTTAGATTTTATTTGCTTGTATGAATTGTTAAAAATTTCTAAAATGGAAACTTTATTTCCAAGCCTTATTTGATTTGCAGTGAATACAAAACTACTCACTTCAAAGAGCTTTATGATTGCAAACGAAAAAGTTGCTATCAAAATAATCCCAATCTTAGTTGGCGACTTTACAAAAAGGCTAGGACTTTCTATCGAAAAAAATCCGAATTTAGTTAATCTAAGAACAAAATTAAAAAATTCTTTTGCAAAAGGCAATAAAATAACAATAAAAGCTAGTTGATATAATAAATCAAAAATCAACAAATTCTGAAAGCTTCTATTTTTTAATAATTTAAACATGATAACTCCTTCTTTGAGTTTTTTTATATGAATAATAATAGCACAAATCAAAGAAAATATAAAGAATTATTTATGTAAACATTGCTTAATTGTATATGCTTAAAATATATTTAATAAAAATTTACGGAAAAATACTTTATATTTTAATAATTTTTTAGTAAAATTTTTTTAAAAATTGTATTGACAAAAATAGATTTTATTGTTATTATTTAGGTGTAAGTTAAATTTTGATGACTTAATTGAAATAAAATCTATAAGAGAAAGAGTATCTAGGGTTCCGAATGTATTTTGCTGGTCCGAGCGATACGAGTACTTTTTAAAGTATTACACCTAAGGGAGAAAAGCCCAGGAGGTAGGTTTCGCTTGAAGCCTACTTGCTGGGCTTATTTATTTCTTATGTTAAATTTAGGAGGTATTTTATGGAAAAAATTTATACTGGAAAGACAAAAGATATTTATAAGAGCGAAGATGGAAATTATGTTTTAAAGTTTAAGGACGATGTTACCGGAGAAAATGGAGTTTTTGACCCGGGTGCTAATACTGTTGGTCTATCTATAGAAGGGGTAGGTCATGAGGGTTTAAAGATTACTAAGTATTTCTTCGAAATTTTAAAAGAAAAAGGAATTAGAACTCACTATATAGATTGTGATTTAAATGAGAATACCATGACTGTTAAGCCTTGTAAAGTTTTTGGTAAAGGCTTGGAGGTTATATGCAGATTTAAGGCTGTTGGTAGCTTTATCAGAAGATATGGTTTATATGCAAATATGAATGATGATTTAGATACTTATGTTGAAGTTACATTAAAAGATGACGAAAGATGCGACCCTTTAATTACTAAGGACGCACTTGTAATGTTAAATATATTGACAGAAAAAGAATATGAAGATTTAGTAGTGCTTACTAAGGAAATTTGTACTATTATTAGAGATATTTTAAAAGAAAAAGGGCTTACTCTATACGATATTAAATTAGAATTTGGTAAATCTTGTGGAGAAGTTGTATTGATTGACGAAATATCCGGTGGCAATATGAGAGTTTATAACGGAGATGAAATTGTTGCACCAACTGATTTATATTCTTTTTTGCTTAAATAATTTTAGCTGGGAAGAATATCCCAGCTTTTTGTTTTATACTAAACACTAATTAAGATTACTAAAGTTAAGTAAAGTACCATGCGTGAAGATGTTCACAGTCGATTGTTCCCAAATCAAAGATTTGGACAATCTTTGCGTCAGACCTACTATGTTTTAAAGCAAACAAGTTAGGGCTAGATTGACTTCGTGCTACGCACTTCGCTAAAGATGATGTTTTGGTTGTTTTTTTGAAAGTTTAGTCAGTAATTAGTTTTATTTTATTTGATTTTTGGAGGTAATTATGAAAGTAGCTGTTATTATGGGTAGCATTTCTGATAAAGATATTGCTAAAAAGACTTGTGATGTTTTAAAAGAATTTGGAATAGAATATGAGGCAAAAGTTATTTCTGCTCATCGTTCTTTAGATTTTGCAGTAGATTTTGTAAATAGTATGGAAGAAAAAAATATTGAATTAATAATTGCGTTTGCGGGTAAGGCTGCCCATTTAGCAGGGGTATTAGCCGGTATTTCAACTACACCTGTTATCGGTGTTCCTGTAAAGGCATCAACTCTTGACGGACTTGACGCTTTACTTTCAACTGTTCAAATGCCAAAGGGGGTTCCTGTTGCTACAGTTGCAATAGACGGGGCAGAAAATGCCGGAATTTTAGCAGCACAAATTCTTTCATTAAAGTATGATGAATTAAAGATAAAACTTAAAGAGTATAAAGTAAAAATGAAAGAACAAGTTAAACAAATGGATAATGAACTTAGTTTATAAATGGAGGATATTTTAATGGCATTAACTTATGAATCAGCAGGAGTAAATAAACACGAAGGGTATAATGAGGTAAATTTAATCAAAAAATTTATTAAAAATACTTATACAGATGGAGTGCTTTCAGATTTAGGAGGATTTTCCGGACTTTTTGAGTTGGGAAAAGATTTGAAAAATCCTGTTTTAGTTTCCGGAACTGACGGAGTTGGAACTAAGGTAAAATTAGCGCAAATGATGGACGTTCATAATACTGTTGGGATAGATTGTGTTGCAATGTGTGTTAATGACATTTTATGTCAAGGAGCTAAACCTCTATTTTTCTTAGATTATATTGCAACAGGAAAACTTGTTGCTGAAAAAATGGCAAGTATTGTTGAAGGTGTTGCAGAGGGTTGTATTCAATCAGGTAGTGCTTTAATTGGTGGAGAAACTGCTGAAATGCCTGGAATATATAAAGAAGAAGATTATGATATTGCAGGTTTCTGTGTTGGTGTTGTTGAAAAGGATAAAATAATTGACGGAAAGAAAAATGTAAAAAAAGGTAATGTTATTTTAGCTTTACCATCTTCCGGAGTCCATAGTAATGGTTTTTCTCTGGTTAGAAAAATAATTTTTGACCACAAAAACTTTTCATTAGATGATGTTATTGAAACCGGAAAAACTTTAGGAGAAGAGCTTTTAACTCCTACAAGAATTTATGCAAAGCAAGTAGTAGCTTTGTTAGAAAAATTTAATGTAAATGGACTTTGCCATATAACAGGTGGAGGTCTTTATGAAAATGTACCAAGAGTTTTAGGTGATGATGTTGATGCTAAAATTTTTGAAAAAAATATTCCAACAAAAGAAATTTTTTCACTTCTTCAAAAATGGGGAGAAATTTCAAAAGAAGAAATGTATGGAACTTTTAATATGGGAATAGGAATGTTGCTTTTTGTTGAAAAAGATGATGTAAACGGAATAAAAGAATTATTCAAGGAAATGAATGAAGAGATTTATGAAGTTGGAGAAGTTGTTGAAGGAAGTTCCAAAGTAATTTTATGTTAGTAAATTTTGGAGGAATTATGGATAAGAGAATTTTTGTAAAAAAAAGAGCTGGATACAATAAAGAGGCTTTAGATTTAAAAGATAGTTTAAATTTAGAATATAATTTAGGAATAAATGATTTAGAAGTTTATATAATATATGATATTTACAATATCAATGAAAAAACTTATGAATTAGCTAAAAATTCTGTTTTTTCAGAAGTTATGATTGATGAAGTTGTTGAAGATATTAAATTAGAGGATGGAAAATATTTTGCTTATGAAACGTTACCTGCTCAATATGACCAAAGAGCAGATAGTGCTGTTCAATGTGTATCTCTTTTGGACAATTCTTCAAAGATAACTGTAAGAAGTGGGAAACTTGTTATTTTTGATAAAGTTTTAAGTCAAAATGAACTTGAAAATGTAAAAAAATATTTAGTAAATCCTATTGAATCAAGAGTTAAGGATATGAGTGTTTTAAGTTTTTCAATGAATTCTGAAATGAAAGAAATGAAAGACTTAACAGGATTTTCTAACTTTTCAAAGGAAGAATTGATTTCTTTGAAAAAAGAAATGTCTTTAGCTATGGATATTGAAGATTTGATTTTCATTCAAAATTATTTTAAAGAAGAGGGAAGAACTCCTACTGAAACAGAAATTTATGTTTTAGATTGTTATTGGAGCGACCATTGTAGGCATACAACTTTTGAAACTATATTAGATGAAGTTAAGATTGAATCTGAACTTTTCCAAAAAGAAATGCAAGATGCTTTCGATATTTATTTAAATATCAGAAAAGAATTGAATATTACAAAGCCAATAACTTTAATGGATATGGCAAGTGTAATAGGAAAATATCATAGAAGAATATTGAATGACGAAAATATTGAAGTTAGTGAAGAAATAAATGCTTGCTCATTTTTTACAGATATAGAAAATAATGGAAAAACTGAAAAATGGTTAATTCAATTCAAAAACGAAACACATAATCACCCAACAGAAATTGAACCTTTTGGTGGTGCAAGTACTTGTGTTGGGGGTGCTATTCGTGACCCATTGTCAGGAAGAAGTTATGTTTATCAAGCAATGAGGGTAACCGGTTGTGGAAATATTTTACAAAGTAGGGAAGAAACTTTAGAGCATAAGTTACCACAAGTTGATATTTCAACAAAGGCTACAAGTGGTTATTCATCTTATGGTAATCAAATCGGACTTGCAACAACTTATGTAAAAGAACTTTATGATGATTCTTATGTTGCTAAACATATGGAAGTTGGAGCTGTTGTAGGTGCTGTTAAGTATGGAGATTTTAAAAGAGAAACACCTGTTAAAGATGATATTGTAATGTTAATCGGCGGAAGAACTGGTAGAGATGGTATTCAAGGTGCAAGTGGTTCAAGTTTAGTTCATACAAATGATTCGTTAGAAACTGCATCAAGTCAAGTTCAAAAGGGAAATGCCATTGAAGAGAGAAAAATTCAAAGATTATTTAGAAAACCTGAAGTTACAAAGTTAATTAAAAAATGTAATGATTTTGGTGCGGGCGGTGTTTGTGTTGCTATCGGAGAATTATCTGAAGGAATAGAAATTCATTTAGATAAAGTTTTGCTAAAATATGAAGGTTTGAATCCTACTGAAATTGCAACAAGTGAATCTCAAGAACGTATGGCGATTGTAATTTCTCCAAATGATTATGAATTTTTTGTTAAAGAGTGTGAAAAAGAAAATATAGAATATTCAAAAGTTGCAACTATTACTGATAGAAAAAGACTTGAAATGTATTACTATGATGAAAAAGTTATGGATTTAAGCGCAGACTTTTTAGCAACAAGTGGAGTTAGACAGCATTCAAATAGTACTTTAGTAGATAATAATAGAGTAAATCCTTTTGAAAATAAAGAATTTTCTAAAGAAAATGTATTGAATGAATTATCTTCATTAAATGTAACTTGTCAAAAGGGTATTGCTCAAAGATTTGACGGCTCAATTGGAGCTACTACTGTGTTAATGCCATTTTCAGGTAAAAATCAGTTAACACCTGTTCAAGCAGGAATTCAAGCTATTCCTACAATTCATTCAACAAGTGATACTGCTACGATTTTGAGTTATGGATTTATTCCTAAAATTTCTCATTATTCACCATTCTTATCAGCTATATATGCCGTTTTAGAATCTGTTGCTAAAGTTTATGCAGTTGGTGGAGATAGAAGTAATTTATATCTTTCATTCCAAGAGTATTTTGAAAAACTTGGAAAAGATAGTAAAAAGTGGGGTAAAGTTACTCAAAGTTTACTTGGAAGTATTTATGCACAAAATGAAATTGGCTGTCCAAGTATTGGTGGTAAAGACAGTATGTCCGGAACATTTAACGACTTAAATGTAGTTGAAACTTTAATTTCTTTTGCTTGTACTCCGGTAAAAATTAAAAATGTAATTTCTCCTGAATTAAAATCAGTTGGGAATTATTTATACTATATTCCGGTTGTTAAAGATTTAAAAGGATATCCGAATATAAAAGAAACTTTGAAAAATTATGAATTAGTAAATGAACTTATAAAAGATAAAAAAGTTTTATCTGTATATGTTCAAGAAGAGGGAAGTGTTGTAAGTTCTCTAGTAAAAATGGCTGTCGGTAATGGTTTAGGTTTTACAGTTAATAAAGAAAATATTTTAAACTTTGACCCGGCATCAATGGTTGTTGAGTCAAACTACGAATTACCTTTTGAAAAAATTGGTGAAGTAAGTGAAAAAATTGTTGTAAATGGAATTACTTTTGAATATGATGAAATTTACAATGCTTATACTAATACTTTAGATAAAATTTATCCTTTATATCAAAATAAAGATAAGGGAAGTTGTGAAAATTTATCTAGTGGAAAGGCAGAAAAGAGATATTACAAGGAATATGTTGAAGATGTAAATGTTCTTATTCCTGTATTTCCTGGAACAAACTGTGAATATGATGTGGAAAAAGCATTTATTGATGCAGGTGCTAAAATAAAAACCATTGTATTTAGAAATAAAAAAGAAGATGATATTGAAAAATCAATAGAAGATTTAGTAAATGGAATAAAAGATGCACATATCATTATGATACCGGGAGGTTTTTCAAGTGGAGATGAGCCTGACGGAAGTGCGAAATTTATTGTAAATGTTTTGAAAAATGAAAAAGTTAAAAATGCAATTCACAAACATTTAGATGATAAAAAATTAATTTTAGGAATTTGTAACGGATTTCAAGCTTTAATTAAGTCAGGTCTTTTACCTTATGGAAGAATAAAAGATTTAACAAAAGATGATTTAACATTGTATAGAAATGATAGTTACCACCACATTTCAACAAGCGCAATAACTCGTGTTGCAAATGTAAATTCTCCTTGGACATGGGATTTTGAAATTGGAGAATTACATGAAGTAATGTTTAGCCATGGAGAAGGAAAACTTGTTGGAGAAAACATTGAAAAATTCAAACATTTATGCGCTTTCCAATATTGTGATTTTGAAGGAAATGCAAGTAGTAACGGAAAGTTCAATCCAAATGGCTCATTGTATGCTATTGAGGGATTGTTGAGTGAAGACGGATTGGTTTTAGGTAAGATGGGACATAGCGAACGTTATGGAACTGATTTGTATAAAACTAAAACTGTAAAAGGAATACAAAATATATTTAAAAATGGTGTAAATTATTTTAAAGGGGGAAAATAGTATGAAACTTTTATACGAAGGAAAAGCGAAACAATTATTTGAATGTGAAAATAATGAAGAAATATATGTTCACTATAAAGATAGTGCAACTGCATTCAATGGGCAAAAGAAAGAAGAATTTAATAAAAAGGGTGTTTTAAATAATACAATTACTTCATTTATTTTTGAATATTTGGAAAAAAATGGAGTAGAAACTCATTTTATAAAAAAAGTGAATGATACAGACCAAATCTGTAAACATGTCAAAATAATTCCTTTAGAAGTAATTACAAGAAATATTGTTGCAGGTTCAATGGCTAAAAAATATGGTTTAGAAGAGGGAAGAAAATTAAAAAAACCTGTTTTTGAATTAAGTTATAAAAATGATGAGCTTAATGACCCGTTGATAAATGATGACCATACTATTGCTTTAGAAATAGTTACTGAAGAAGAACTTGCTTTTATAAAAAAAGAAACAGCAAAAATTAATGAGCTTTTAAAAGAATTTTTCTTAAAGGCAGGTTTGATTTTAGTAGATTTTAAAATAGAATTTGGTAAAACAAGTGATGGAAAGATAATTTTATCTGATGAAATTTCTCCGGATACTTGTAGATTGTGGGACGTAGAAACTATGGATAAACTTGATAAAGACCGTTTCCGTAGAGATTTAGGTTCAGTAATGGATGCTTATGAAGAAGTTTTAAGGAGAATAACAATTGCGTGGAATTAATGAAGAATGTGGAGTTTTTGGAATTTTCAATCATAATGATGCATCAAAATTAACTTACTTTGGACTTCATAGTTTACAACATAGAGGTCAAGAGGGGGCAGGTATTGTAAGTTCTGACGGAGAAAATTTATACAGTTATAGAAATTTAGGATTAGTTTCTGAAGTTTTTAAGGATAAAGAATTACTTTATAATTTAGTTGGAAGTTCGGCTATTGGTCATGTTAGATATGCAACAGCTGGAGATAATAGTGTTAGAAATGTTCAACCTTTTCTATTTGATTTTTATGATATGAGTGTTGGTATTTGTCATAATGGGAATTTGGTAAATGCAAAAACTTTAAGATTTGAATTAGAGAAAAAGGGAGCAATTTTTCATTCTTCATCAGATACTGAAGTTTTGATTCATTTGATTAGAAGAAGCAAAAAAGAAACTTTTGAAGAAAAATTGAAAGAGAGTTTGAATACAGTAAAAGGTGGTTTTACTTACTTAGTTTTACTTAAAGATACTTTATATGGAGCTGTTGACCCTAACTCATTAAGACCGCTTGTAATTGGTAAAACAAAAAATGGTGCTTATGTTATGGCAAGTGAAACTTGTGCAATAGATACTATTGGCGCAGAATTTGTTTGTAATGTAAAGGCAGGTCAATTAGCTATTATAGATAAAGACGGTCTTAGAATAGAAAACTATACAACTGCTGATAGAATTTCTATCGCTGCTATGGAATATGTTTATTTTGCAAGACCGGATTCAAATATTGCAAGTGTTAATGTTCATACTGCAAGAAAAAATACGGGAAGAACTCTTGCAAGAGAGTGCCCTGCTGATGCAGATATAGTAATAGGGGTTCCTAACTCTTCACTTTCTGCTGCAAGTGGATATGCTGAAGAAAGTGGTTTACCTTATGAAATGGGATTGATTAAAAATCAATATGTTGCAAGAACTTTTATTCAACCTACTCAAGAACTTAGAGAACAAGGTGTTAGAATGAAATTATCAGCAGTAAAAGGTGTTGTTAAAGGAAAAAGAGTTGTAATGGTTGATGATTCTATCGTTAGAGGTACTACTTCCAGAAGAATAGTTCAACTTTTAAAAGATGCAGGAGCTTTAGAAGTTCATGTTAGAATTGCATCACCACCTTTTGTTTTTCCAAGTTTTTATGGAATAGATATTTCTACTTCAGGAGAGCTTATTGCTGCTAATAAAACTTTAGAAGAAATAAGAGAAATAATCGGAGCGGATTCATTGGGATATTTAAGTGAACAAGGTCTTATAGATTCAATAGGACTTAAATTTGATGCACCGTATAGTGGTTTGTGTATGGATTGTTTCAATGGAGATTATTCTGCCGGATTATATGATTACGAAGAAGATTTTAATAATTCATTAACTGAAATTCAAAAAGAGTTTTTGAAAAGAAAAAATAAATAACCATAGCTCTTTTTAGAGCTGTGGTAAATTTTGTTATAGAAAGGTAAATTATGTTGAATATAGCTGTTTTTATTTCCGGTGGAGGAACAAATTTACAAGCCATAATTGATGCTGTTAAAGAAAATAAAATTAATGGAAAGATAGAGTTGGTTTTTTCTAATAGAAAAAATGCTTATGGTCTTGTAAGGGCGAAAAATGAAAATATTGATACATTTTATTTGAATAAAAAAGAATTTTTAAGTAATGAAGAATATGATGAAAGGATTATTGAGGAGCTTGAAAAAAGAAATATTGATTTAATAGTTCTTGCAGGTTACTTAAATATTTTATCATCAAAGTTGATTTCTAAATATTCTAAAAAAATAATTAATATTCACCCTTCTTTAATTCCTTCATTTTGTGGAATGGGATTTCATGGGGAAAATGTGCATAAGGCCGTTATTAAATCGGGAGTGAAATTCACCGGAGCTACTACTCATTTTGTTGATGAAAATGTAGATACCGGAGCTATAATATTACAAGATATTGTACCCGTTTTTATAGATGATGATTTTGAAATTGTAGCTAAAAGAGTTTTAGAAGTTGAGCATAGAATATTGGTAAAGACGATAAAAGCATTTTGTGAAAATAAAATTGTTTTTAAAGAAAATAGAGCATTCATAGTGGGGGAATAAAATGACAAAAAGAGCATTGATTAGTGTTTTTGAAAAAGATAATATAGTTGAATTTGCAAGTGAACTTATAAATTTAGGTTGGGAAATTATTTCAACCGGTGGAACTTATAGAATTTTAAAAGAAAGTGGACTTAATGTTATTGAAGTTGATGAGGTAACTAATTTTAAGGAAATTTTAGATGGACGTGTAAAAACTTTACACCCATTTATTCATGGAGGAATTTTATATAGACGTGATGAAAAAAGTCATGTTGAAACAATTGAAAAAATTGGTATTTCTTCAATAGATATGGTTGTAAATAATTTATATCCTTTTGAAAAAGTTTTAAATAGTGAAAATAAAACACATGAAAATTTAATTGAAAATATTGATATTGGTGGACCTTCAATGATTAGAGCTGCTGCTAAAAATTATAATGATGTTTCTATCGTTGTTGACCCTAGTGATTATTCTGAAATTATTGAAAGACTAAAAGAAGATAGATTGGATAAAGATTTTAGATTATATCTATCTTGTAAGGCTTTTAATTATACAGCTTATTATGATGCATTAATTTCAAGTTATTTCAATGATTTATTAAATATTGAATTTCCTGAAAAATTAACTACAACTTATAAAAAAGTTAGTGATTTAAGATATGGAGAAAATCCACACCAAAAAGCATCTTTTTATGAAAAAGTTTATGTTAAAGATGAAGAAAAAACTGAGTTTAAACAATTACATGGAAAAGAATTATCTTACAATAATTTAACAGATATGTATTCTGCTATAAAAATTGTAAAAGAGTTTGAAGAACCTTGTGTTGTTGCTGTTAAGCATAACAATCCTTGTGGACTTGCAATAGCTGAAAATATTGATGATGCTTATGATAAGGCTTATGCTTGCGATTCTGTTTCAATTTTTGGTGGGATCATTGCTTTGAATAGAGAAGTTACTAAGTATATTGCCGAAAAAATAAATAGCTTTTTTGTTGAAATTGTAATTGCAAATAAGTTTTCAAAAGATGCTATTGAAATTTTGACTAAAAAGAAAAATATTAGATTAATCGAAGTTGAAAATATATCAGAATTTAAACTTCCAAACATTATGACTAAAGAAGTTTTAAATGGATTGGTTGTTCAAAATTATGACGATACTTTATTAACTAAAGAATTAAAATTTGTTACAAAGAGAAAACCTACTGAAGAAGAATTAAAAAATTTAATTTTTGGTTTTAAGGCTTGTAAAACAGTTTGTTCAAATGGTATTGTAATTGTAAAAGATAATGCAACTATTGGAATCGGCCAAGGAGAAGTTAGACGTTCTTGGGCAGTCCAAGAGGGATTGGAAAGAGCGAAAGAAAATCTTAAAGATGCAGTTTTAGCATCAGATGCTTTCTTCTTTGAAGATACTGTTGAATTACTAAAAGAAAATGGAATTAAGGCTGTAATTCAACCGGGTGGTTCTATAAAAGATGAAAATGTAATAAAATTATGTGATGAATATGGAATAGCTATGGTATTTACATCTACAAGACATTTTAGACATTAGGAGGAAGATATGAAGGTTTTAGTTGTTGGTAATGGCGGGAGAGAAGATGCCATTTGTAAAAAAATATCTGAAAGTAGTAAATGTACTGAACTTTTCTGTTCAAAAGGAAATGCAGGAACTCTTAGATATGCTAAAAATATAGTATTAAATTCTAATGAAGAAATTTTTGAATTTTCAAAAAATAATAATATCGACCTTGTAGTAGTTGGACCTGAAGCACCTCTTTGTGAGGGAATAGTTGATTTATTTTCTGAAAGTAATATAAAAGTTTTTGGAGCTAATAAAAAAAGCGCAAGACTTGAAGGAAGTAAAAATTTTGCAAAAGAATTTATGAAAAAATATGATGTTCCAACTGCAAAATATGAAACTATAAAATCAAAAGAAGAGGGAATTAAAGCTATCGAAAGTTTTTCATATCCAATAGTTATAAAAGCTGATGGACTTTGTGCAGGAAAGGGTGTTAGAATTTGTAATTCTAAAGAGGAAGTTTTGGAATATTTTACAGAACTTTTTGAAGATAAAATTTTTGGACAAGAGGGAACTACTGTTGTCATAGAAGAATTTTTAAAAGGGAAAGAGGCATCTTTACTTTGTTTTGTATCAAAAGGAAATTTAATTCCTATGGAAAGTGCAAGAGATTACAAGAGAATTTTTGATAATGATGAAGGTGAAAATACTGGAGGGGTTGGTTGCTATTCTCCAAGTGAATTATTCAATGATGAATTAAAATTAAAAATAGAAAAAACTTTAGAGAAAATTTCAGAAGGATTGAAAAAAGAAAAATTAGATTATTCAGGAATACTTTTTATCGGATTTATGATTGATGAAGAGCCTAAAGTTTTAGAATTTAATGTAAGATTTGGAGATCCTGAAACTGAAGTTGTTTTACCTAGAATGAAAAGTGATTTACTTTTAGCGATAGAAAAATCTTTAGATGGAACACTTAAAAGAGAAGATTTAAAATGGAAGAGTGAAAAATGTTTAACAGTTATACTAACTTCAAAAGGCTATCCAAAAGCTTATGAAAAAGGAAAAGAAATAATAGGAATTGATTCAGTTGATGAAGATATTTATGTTTATCATAATAATACAAAATTTGTAGATGGAAAAATTTTAACAGATGGTGGTAGAGTTTTATCTGTTACAGGATTTGGAAATACTTATGATGAAATAAGAGAAAAAGTTTATAAAAATATTGAAAAAATATCTTTTGAAACAAAACAATTTAGAAAAGATATCGGAAAAATGTAAAATTAAAGGAAATATATGTAATTTTTTTTGTTGAAAACTTTACATATATTTTTTTTTATGCTATAATATATCAGTAAATCCTTGCTCAATAAAAAGAGCCAGAGACCATAAGGAGGTGAATGTAATGAGAAAATACGAAGGAGTTTTTATTTTTAAACCAAATTTAGAAGAAGAAGTAAGAAACCAAGCGTTCGATAAAATTAAATCAGCTATTGAAGCCAATGGAACTATTACTGAAATTAATGAATGGGGAAATAGAAAACTTGCTTACGAAATTAACTACATTAAAGAAGGATATTATATCATAGTTAATTTTGAAGCTGCTGTTGAAGTAGTTGCAGAAGTAGAAAGAAGATCAAGAATATCTGATGCTATCATTAGATATATGGTTGTTAAGCAAGAAGCTTAGTGGAGGAACTTTATGAACAGTGTAATTTTGATAGGTAGATTAATTAGGGATCCAGAATTAAGATATACTCAAACATCTAGTAGCAGTTATGCCAGATTTACCATTGCAGTTGATAAGGGAATGTCTAAGGAAAAGAAACAAGAATTAGAAGCTAAAGGACAACAAACAGCTGATTTTATAAATATAGTTGTTTGGGGTAAGCAAGCTGAACATTGCCAAAAATATTTGCAAAAAGGTAGAAATGTAGCAATACAAGGAAGACTTCAATCAGGAAGTTATACTGCACAAGATGGAACTAGAAGATTCGTTACAGAAGTTTGGGCTGAAAGAGTTCAATTCATCGACTGGGGCGATAGAGTTCAAAAATCTGCTACAACACAAGGATTTGGTTCATTTGATACAGGTGTGGACGATGGTTTTGATTTACCATTCCAAGATGCCTCAGATGAAGAAATTCCATTTTAATTTTTAAAGGAGAATGAATATGCAAAGAAAATTTAGACCAAGAAAAAAAGTTGTTGCATATTTCTCAGATAACAGTAAACCACTTGATTATAAAGATGTAAATACTCTAAAAAAATTCATTAGTGAAAGAGGTAAGATTTTACCAAGAAGAGTAACAGGTGCTACTGCTAAACAACAAAGAGAAATTACAGCAGCAATTAAAAAAGCTAGACAAGTTGCATTATTACCATATAGTGCTGAATAGTTTGTAATTAATGGGGAGAGTAATCTCCCATTTTTATTATTAGGAGAATTTATGAATACTAAAAAAAGAAACTTGTTTCTTATTGCAGGGATATTATGGTTAATAGCCGGAACAATGATTATGAAAGTAGGAGTTCCTTTTTTAATAAATGATGATAAAAATTTTTTATTGGGACTGCTTGGTGCAATAGCGATATTTTTGATATTTTATATAATGATATTTTCTAAGTATGTAAATAAACATAAGAACAGAATTTTAAATGATAAAAGAGAAAAAATGAAAATATGGGAATTTTTTGATAAATCAAGTTATATTTTAATGATATTTATGATGTCTTTTGGTATGGCGTTAAGATTTAGTGGATTATTGCCAAACTTTTTCTTTGAATTTTTTTATTCCGGATTGGGTTTAGCACTTTCCTTAAGTGGTATTTCATTTTTGATTTTGGCTGTTAAAAATATTAATATTTAAAATTGATTTACTTTTCAAACTTTTAATGATAAAATGAGAATGTAATCGTTATTATAAAGAAATTATGTAATTTTTCTAAGAGGGGTGAGCTTGTGAATAATAAATTATCTTCTAAAAATAATGTAGAAAAATTCAGAGTTGAAAGAGAACTTTCTCAAAGAGAGTTGGCTAACTTAATAGGAGTTTCAACGGAAACTATTGTTTCAATAGAAAATGGAAATTTGATTCCAGGCATAAGACTTGCTCTTACAATTTCCACTGAGTTAGATAAAAAGTTTGGAGAAGTTTTTTTCTTTGCTTTTGGTTAAGATGTTTGATTATAATACACTTGAGAAAGTGTATTTTTTTTATTTTTTATTGGAATTATTCCAAGAAATTTTACCAGATATTATTACTATAAAAGAAAAAAAGATTTGATTTTGGGAATATTGATGATTATTTTAGCTTGTGTTAGTGCTTATTTACATTTTGTTAAAGCTTAAGGAGTTTATATGAATGAAGAACTGATTTTAAAAAATAATTTAAAAGAGGCACGAACCCAAAAAGGTCTTTCTCAGCAAAAATTAGCTGATATGATTGGTGTTTCGAGAAACACTATAAGTTCTATTGAAACGGGACAATTTAATCCTACTGCAAAACTTGCTTTAATTTTATGTATTGCATTGGATAAAAAAATTGAAGATTTATTTTATTTTTAAAAGATATGTTTTAGTAAAATATTACATATCTTTTTGTTTGTCTTTATATATGATTTTGTGATACAATTAGATTAGTTTAAATTAAGGAGTTTTTATGGAACAAAAAGTTATTACAGTTACTGTAAATATGAATATGGATGAAAAAACTTTGGAGGATAAAGTTTTTGAACTTGAAAAATTGGTTGAGGCTTTAGATGGTGAAGTTGTTTTAAATTTAACTCAAAATAAATCTAGTATAGATAAAGCCTTTTATATAGGAAAAGGTAAAGTAAGTGAAATAAAAGATTATTGTGAAAAGTTAGATGTAAAAGTAGTTGTTTTTAATAATGAATTGACAGGTTCTCAAGTTAAAAATTTAGAAGAAATTATAGGTGTTAGAGTTATTGACAGGACAAATTTAATTTTGGATATTTTTAACGAAAGAGCTAGAACAAAAGAGGCTAAGTTACAAGTAAAACTTGCAAAATTAAAATATACATTACCAAGATTGTCTGCACTTAGAAGTGGTTTTTCAAGACAACAAGGTGGAATTGGTGGTAAGGGTGTAGGTGAACAACAAATAGAACTTGATAGAAGAACTATCAATAGGGAAATATCAAGTATTACTGCACAGCTTAAAGAAATTGAAAAAAATAGAAATGAAATTAGAAAAAAGAGAATAAATTCAAAAGAGCCGATGATTTCTCTTGTTGGATATACAAATGCAGGGAAATCCACTTTAATAAATAAGTTAATAGCTTATGGAAAAGATGAAAATACTGAAATTAAAGAAGTTTTTGTTAAAGATATGTTGTTTGCGACTTTGGATACCTATGTTAGAGAAGGAATTCTTTTTAGTGGATCAAAGGCTATGTATGTAGATACCGTTGGTTTTGTTTCCGATATTCCACATAATTTAGTTGAAAGTTTTAAAAGTACATTGGAGGAAATTAAATATTCAGATTTGATTCTTCATGTTGTGGATATTTCAAATGTTAATGTGGATGAACAAATCAAAATAACAAATGATATGATAAAAAAACTTGAATGTGAAGATAAAAAAGTAATTTATGTTTTTAATAAAGTTGATAAGTTGGAAGATGAAAATATAAAGTTACAGTATGCAAATGTTGAAAATAAGGTGTTTATAAGTGCTAAGAGTGATGAGGATATAGTTTTTCTTTTGAAGGAAATTGAAAAAGTTTTATTTTCATCATCTATTAAAACTAAACTTTTAATTCCTTATGATAAACAAAAAATTATGAGTAATATTTTAAATGATTATACTCCGGAACTTGTAGAGCATCTTGAAAATGGAACTTTTTTAGAAGTTATCTTAAAAAAGGATGATTATGAAATTTATAAAGGATATGAGGTAAATGAAGGATAAAGAAAGTTTTTTAAGTATTCATAGTAATAAATCTTATAGTTTTATAGTAAATAAATCTGAATTTATTGGTCATGCTTTTTATGTTGAAAGTGTAGATGAGGCTGAAAAATATATTTCTGAGATAAGGGAAAAATATAAAGATGCAACACATAATTGTTTTGCATATATTATCGGTATGGATAAATTAACACAAAAATATTCTGATGATGGAGAACCTTCAGGAACTGCAGGAGTACCTATGCTTGAAGTTTTGCGTAAAAAAGATATAACAAATTGTCTTGTAATTGCTACAAGATATTTTGGAGGAATTTTACTTGGCGCAGGTGGACTTGTTAGAGCATATACAAAATCTGTTGTAGGTGCTTTAGATGAGGCCAAAATTGTTAGAAAAGAACTTTTCTACAATGTAGATATAATTTTGGATTATATTTTCTGGGGAAAAATTGAAAATATTTTAAAAAATTTTGGACTTGAAATTTTAAATATAGAATATCTTGAAAATGTAAAAATAAATTTGTCTGTAAAAAAAGAGGAGTTTGAAAGATTAAAAAATATTATGATTAATGAAACTTCGGATAATTGTATTGTAAAAATTAATGGAGAAAAATATGGCTCTGTATTTTTAGATTAACAAACATTATTTAACATTTAGTAAACTAATGTTTAATCGGAAAATATGTTTTCTGAAATTTACATTTTTATCATTTTTTTTCCTTGTATTAAAACGATTTTTATTGTATAATAATTGTTGTGATACGAAAATTGCATATTATTTATAGGAGGGTTTTGACTTGTCTGACAATAAAACAAATGATAATATTGTAGTTATGAAAGGCATTACTAAAATTTTTGGAAAAAATAAAGTTTTAGATGAAGTTAATTTCGAATTGAAAAAAGGAGAAATTCATGCTCTTTTAGGAGAAAATGGTGCCGGTAAAACTACTTTGATGAATATTCTTTATGGACTTTATTCTCCAAATGCAGGAGAAATTTATATCAATTCTAATAAATACACTGCGATGACTCCAAAAATGGCTGTTGAAAATGGAGTTGGTATGGTGCATCAACATTTTATGCTTATAGAACCTTTTAGTGTTATTCAAAATATAGTTTTAGGAACTGAAGATACTAAAGGAATGTTTATTGACATTGAAAAATCCAGAAAAAAAGTTCTTTCCATAATTGAAAAATATGGTTTTAATATTGATTTAGATGCAAAAATTCAAGATATTACTGTAGGTTCTCAACAAAAAGTTGAAATTTTAAAAGCTCTTTATAAAGGTGCTGAAATTATTATTTTTGATGAGCCTACAGCTGTTCTTACGCCACAAGAAATTGATGAATTTATAAATATTTGTAATAATTTGAGAAATGAAGGAAAATCCATCATAATAATTACACATAAATTAGATGAAATCAAAAAAATGGCAGATTACTGTACAATTATTCGTCGTGGTAAATTTATTGATAAAGTCACTGTCGCTGAATCTTCACAAAAAGAACTTGCTGAAAAAATGGTTGGTAGAGAAGTCAGCTTTAGTGTTAATAAAAAAGAATCTGAAGTTGGCGATGTTGTTTTAGATGTTAAGGATATTAATGTTTTAAATAATAGAGATTTACCAATTTTAAATGGACTTAGTTTAAATGTTAGAAAAGGTGAAATTCTAGGGATAGCCGGAGTTGACGGCAATGGTCAATCAGAACTTATAGAGGCTATAACAGGTCTTAGAAAAGTTGAATCAGGAAGTATTTCAATTCTTGGAAAAGACATAACAAATAAATCTGTTTATGATATTATTGAAAGTGGAATAAGTACGATTCCGGAAGATAGACATAAACGTGGTTTAGTGTTGGATTTTTCTGTTTCTGAAAATATGATTTTAGAAAAAAGAGGAAAGGATCCTTTTTCAAAGAAAGGTATTTTGAATTTTAAAGAGATAGAATCTTATACTCAAGAAATGATTGACAAATTTGATATAAGACCGAATGATATTCACGCTATTGCTAGAGGACTTTCCGGGGGAAACCAACAAAAAGTAATCTTAGCAAGAGAAATTGATAACAACCCTGATTTATTAATAGCTGCACAACCTACTAGAGGTCTTGATGTTGGAGCTATTGAAATTATTCATAAATATATTGTAGAACAAAGAGATAAAGGAAAAGCGGTTCTTTTGATTTCATTTGAATTAGATGAAGTTATGGACTTGTCAGATAGGATTGCTGTTATCTATAAAGGAAAAATCGTTGGAGAAAAACTTGGAAAAGATGCTAACGAAAATGAATTAGGACTTATGATGGCAGGGGGTGTTATTAATAATGAACAATAGAAAAAAGATATTAATGCTTTTATTTTCTGTATTAATAGGATTTATAGTAGGGTCTATTGTTATTATGGTAGCAGGTTTTAACCCTATTAAATATTATAAAATAATGATAGAAACAACTTTTTCAAGACCAAAATTCTTTGCAAGAACTTTGGTAGATGCAGTACCACTTATCATAGGTAGTATTGGGGTTTCATTGGCATTTAAGACAGGAGCTTTCAATATTGGTGCCGAAGGACAATTTATAATCGGTTCTTTAACTGCTGCATTTTTTGGATACTTTTTAAAATTACCACCAATAATTCATCCAATAGTTTGTATTTTATTAGCAGCTTTAGCCGGAATGGCTTGGGGTGGATTTGCAGGTTGGGTTAAATCAAAATTTGGTGTTCACGAAGTAATTACTACAATTATGTTGAACTGGATAGCACTTTATTTTTCAAATTTAGTTGTAACTTTTGGTAAATTTTACAACGAAACAGGACAAACATCAAACGATATTCAATCAACTGCTAGCATAAAAATGTTTGGAGGATTGAGAAATTCTTCAATTCCATTTGTTAAAGATTTCTTTTCAGCTGATATAAACTTTGGTATTATTCTTGCTGTTGTTTTAGCATTTGCAGTTTATTATTTATTAAATAAAACTTCAAAAGGTTATGAATTAAAAGCAGTAGGACTAAATCCTTATGCTGCCGAATTTGGTGGAATAAATGTTGGAAGTAATTTAGTTTTATCTATGGGATTATCAGGTGCTTTATGTGCTGTTGCCGGTGCTGTTAAAGTTCTTGGATTTGCAGGAAATGTTGCAAGACTTACAGTTGCTGAAGGTAATGGTTTTGACTCAATGTCTGTTGCACTTTTAGCAAATAGCCATCCAATAGGCTCAATATTCTCAGGTTTCTTCTTTAGTGTTCTAAAAAGAGGAGGATTTAGAGTTCAACAATTATTAGGTGTTCCTTACGAAGTTGTACAAATTATTATAGGTATTATAGTTTTATTCATTTCAATGCCTTTAGTTATAAAAATTATTTCAAAAAAATTCAAAAAAGTTGGAGGTAAAAAGTAATGAGTTTATTAAAAATAGCTTTATTTATATCTGATACATTATTATTTGCAACTCCATTATTATTTGCTGCTTTGGGTGGTATGTTCACAGAAAAAGCAGGTGTTACAAATATCGGTTTAGAAGGAATGATGACAATAGGAGCTTTCTTTGGTGCTGCTGTTGGATATTTTACAAAGAGTGCATTGTTAGGATTTTTAGCAGGTGGATTGGCAGCATCTTTAGTTGCTCTTATTCACGCGATTGTTAGTATAACATTTGGTGCAGACCAAATTGTTTCCGGTATAGCTATAAACTTCATAGGACCTGGTGTTTCATTGTTTGTATGTTCATTATTCTTTGACGGTGCAAAACAAACAATACCTGTATCATCTGGTGCTGGTAAAATGGCTAAAATTTTTGATAATTTAACAGGTGTTGAAATTATTGACAAAATTTTAGGACAATATGTTACTACTTATGTAGCGATAGCTTTTGTAGTATTGATGTCAATATATTTATATAAAACTAAATTTGGATTAAGACTAATTGCTGTTGGAGAACATCCAAAGGCTGCTGAAACATTAAATGTTAATATATATTTATATAGATATTTTGCAGTTGTAGTTTCAGGATTATTAGCTGGATTTGGTGGAGCTACTATGAGTTTAGCGACAGTTTCCAACTTTTCACAATCACTTGTTTCAGGACATGGTTTCATAGCTTTGGTTGCTGTAATCTTTGGTAAATGGAAACCTTACGGAGTTTTGGGAGCTTGTTTGTTCTTTGGGGCAGCTCAAGAATTAGCGATTTTATTACCTGGATTGGGTGTTAATATACCAGAATCTATATTACCAATGGTTCCATATATCAGTACATTGTTAGTACTTATTTTCTTTGTTGGAAAATCAAAAGGACCTTCTTCAGCAGGAGTTCCATATATAAAATTGGAAGATTAAATGAAAAAGGCATACTATTTTGGTATGTCTTTTTGTTGAATATTTTGAAATTTGGAGGGGATAATATGATAACTATAAAAAGTAAAAAAGAAATTGAAGGAATGAAAAAATCTGCAGAGATTTTATCAAAAATTCATATAGGATTGAGAGATTTTATAAAACCCGGAGTTACTACTTTAGAAGTAAATAAATTTTGTCATGACTTTATGTTAAAGCATGGAGCTACACCTAAGCAAATAGGATATCACGGATATCCTTATGCAACTTGTACTTCTGTAAATGATGTAATTTGCCATGGCTTTCCGAGTAAACAAAAATTAAAATCCGGAGATTTAATTACAGTTGATATGGTTGTAGATTTAGATGGATATTTATCAGATAGTGCTTGGAGTTATGCAGTAGGTGAAGTTTCAGATGAAGTTAAAAATCTTATGGACGTAACAAAAGAGGCTATGTATAGAGGAATAGAGGCAGCGGTTATTGGAAACAGAATTGTTGATATTGGAAAGGCTATTCAAAATTTTGTTGAGCCAAAAGGTTATTCAATCGTTAGAGATTTTTGTGGCCATGGGATTGGTGTTGAAATGCATGAAGACCCACAAGTTCCACATTATATTACTGCAACAAGAGGTGTTAGACTTGTTGAAGGTATGGTAATAACTGTTGAACCTATGATAAATACAGGAGATTGGAGATGTACTATTGATGATGACGGTTGGACTGCAAGAACAATAGATGGGGGACTTTCATGTCAATACGAACATACATTTGTAATTACAAAAGATGGTCCTTTGATTTTAACAGACCAATCATTATATGAATAAAAATAGGTTGATTTTTAACTAACATTGAAGTATAATCTAGGTATGTGATTTTTTAATAATTTTTTATTATTTAATTAATCTATTTTAAGAAAATTCTTTTATAAAAATTTAAGGAGGAATCAAGATGAGAGTTGCGATTAATGGATTCGGAAGAATAGGTAGATTGGCATTTAGATTAATGCATGATTTAGAAGGAGTTGAAGTAGTTGCTATAAATGACTTAACAGATGCAAATATGTTAGCTCATTTGTTAAAATATGATTCAACTCAAGGAAGATTTGAAAAGGAAGTTATCGTAAATGAAGGTAGCTTTGTAATCGACGGAAGAGAAGTTAAAGTATTTTCTGATGCAGACCCTAAAAATTTGCCTTGGAAAGAATTAGATATAGATGTTGTATTAGAATGTACTGGTTTCTTTGTAGCAAAAGAAAAAGCACAATTTCATATAGATGCTGGAGCTAAGAGAGTTATTATTTCTGCTCCGGGAAAAGGAGATATGAAAACTGTCGTTTATGGAGTAAACCATGATATACTAGACGGTTCTGAACAAATTTTATCAGGTGCTTCTTGTACTACTAACTGTTTAGCTCCAATGGCTAAAGTTTTACAAGATAAATTTGGTATTGTTCAAGGTATAATGACTACTATTCATGCCTATACAGGAGATCAAAACACTTTAGATGCACCACATAGAAAAGGTGATATGAGAAGAGCTAGATCAGCTGCTATAAATATTGTTCCAAATACAACAGGAGCTGCTAAAGCTATCGGTCTTGTTATTCCTGAATTAAAAGGAAAATTAGATGGTTCTGCTCAAAGAGTTCCGGTTGCTACCGGCTCATTAACAGAATTAGTAACAGTTTTAGAAAAGAATGTTACAGTTGAAGAAATTAATAATGCAATGAAAGAAGCATCAAGTGAATCTTTCGGATATACTGAAGACCCAATTGTTTCAACAGATGTAATTGGAATTAAATATGGTTCTTTATTTGATGCTACTCAAACTAGAATTGTTGAAGTTGATGGAAAACAATTAGTTAAAACAGTTGCTTGGTATGATAATGAAATGTCATATACTGCAAATTTAATCCGTACTTTCCAATATTTAGTTAATCTTTCAAAATAGTATGCAAATAGATGATATGAGGTGAAGATTTTCACCTCATATTGTATAGTAAGGAGTAATTATGAATAAAAAAGTTATTACTGATTTAGATGTTAACTCAAAAAGAGTTATTGTAAGAGTTGATTTTAATGTTCCTATGTCAAAAACTGAAATAGGGAAAATTACAGATAATGCTAGGATTGTAGCAGCTTTACCTACAATAAATTATTTAATTGAAAACAATGCAAAAGTAATTTTATTATCTCATTTAGGCAGACCAAAGGGAGAAGCTAAAAAAGAATTTTCTTTAGAACCTGTTGCTAAAGAGTTGTCAGCCCTTTTAAATAAAGAAGTTAAATTTTTACAAAGCGATATAGTTGTAGATGAAAATGTTAAAAATGAAGTTTTAAGTCTAAAAGATGGAGAAGTTGTTTTATTAGAAAATACAAGATTTAGAGCTGAAGAAACTAAGAGTGTTGATGAATTTTCTAAAGAATTAGCAGAACTTGGAGAAGTATATATTAATGATGCTTTTGGAACAAGTCATAGAGCGCATTGTTCAAATGCAGGTCTTTGTAAATTTTTACCATCAGCAGTTGGATTTTTAGTTGAAAAAGAGATTTCTATTATGGGAAATGCTCTTTCTAATCCTAAAAGACCTTTTGTTGCAATTTTAGGCGGAGCAAAAGTTTCTGATAAGATTACTGTAATTGAAAATTTAATAGAAAAAGTTGATACTATTATAATCGGTGGTGGAATGGCATTTACTTTCTTGAAATCTCAAGGATATTCAGTAGGTAAAAGTTTATTGGAAGAAGATAAAATTGATTTAGCCAAGGAATTATTAGAAAAAGCTAAATCTAAAAATGTTAAAATATTGTTGCCTGTTGATGTAGTTATAAGTAAAGAGTTCTCTAATGATTCTGAATTTAAAACCGTTAATGTGGATTCAATTCCGGAAGATTATATGGGACTTGATATTGGAGAAGAAACTGTTAAATTGTTTGAAACTGAAATAGCAAATGCTAAAACTGTTGTTTGGAATGGACCTATGGGAGTTTTTGAAATGTCAAACTTTGCAAAAGGTACATTTGCAATGGCAAAAGCAATTGCAGAAACTGATGCTATAAGTATCATAGGTGGTGGAGATAGTGCATCTGCAGCTGAAAAATCAGGTTATAAAGATAAAATAACTCATATTTCAACTGGTGGAGGTGCATCTTTAGAATTTTTAGAAGGAAAAATTTTACCTGGAATTGATGCTATAGATAATAAATAATGGAGGTAATATGAGAAAACCTGTTATTATTGGAAATTGGAAAATGAATAAGAGTTTAGATGATGCTAAACTTTTAATTAAAAATATTTCATCAGAAAATTTGGATATTAATGTAGAAAAAGTTGTATGTGTTCCTTTTGTATATGTTACTGAAGTAAAAAAACTTTTAGAAGAAACTGATATAGGACTTGGTGTTCAAAATATGTATTTTGAAAATAGTGGTGCATTTACCGGAGAAATTTCTCCAATGATGTTAAAAAGTTGTGGGGTTTCTTATGTCATATTAGGACACTCAGAAAGAAGAACTATTTTTAAAGAAACTGATGAAATGATAAATAAAAAAGTTAAATCTGCATTACAAAATGATTTGATTCCTATATTATGTTGTGGAGAAACACTTGAAGAAAGAAATTCTAAAGTTGAAAAAGAAATCGTTGAAAAACAAATAAGAAGTGCTTTAGAGGAAATTGACAAAAATGATATTGAAAAAGTTATTATTGCCTATGAGCCTATTTGGGCAATTGGAACTGGTCTTACTGCATCTTCTGATGATGCTGAAGATATGATTAAATTCATAAGAAACATACTAAATGATATTTATGGTGATTTATCTCAAAAAGTAAGAATTCAATATGGTGGAAGTGTTAAACCGAATAATATAAAAGAATTGATGGGAAAAGAAAATGTAGATGGAGCTTTGGTTGGTGGAGCTTGTTTAGAAAGTACAAGTTTTTGTGCTTTAGTAAATTATAATTTATAAGGAGAATGTTATGAGCTTAATAGTTGATATTTATGCAAGAGAAGTTTTAGATTCAAGGGGAAATCCTACTGTTGAAGTTGAAGTTACAACTGAAGAAGGTACAATGGGTAGTGCTATTGTTCCATCAGGAGCATCAACTGGTATTCATGAGGCTGTTGAACTTAGAGATGGAGATAAGAGTAGATATCTAGGAAAAGGAACTTTAACTGCTGTTAATAATGTTAATGAAATTATTTCTGAGGCATTAATCGGATTTGATGTTTTTGACCAAGTTGGTATTGATAAAGCATTAATTCAATTAGACGGAACAGAAAATAAATCTAAATTAGGAGCTAATGCTATTTTAGGGGTTTCAATGGCTGTTGCTAGAACTGCGTCAATAGAATCATGTACACCACTTTATGAGTATATAGGAGGAGTGAATGCAAAAACTTTACCTGTTCCTATGATGAATATTTTAAATGGTGGAGAACATGCAGATAACAATGTAGATATTCAAGAATTTATGGTTATGCCTGCAGGAGCTTGTTCATTTAAAGAGGCTCTTAGAATGGGAACAGAAGTTTTCCATAATTTAAAGGCTGTTTTAAAATCAAAGGGATATAATACTGCAGTTGGAGATGAAGGTGGTTTTGCACCTAACTTGAACTCTAATGAAGAGGCGTTACAAACAATTATGGAGGCGATTGAAAAAGCCGGTTATGTAGCTGGAAAAGATATTTTCTTAGCACTAGATGTTGCATCAAGTGAAATGTATGAAAACGGAAAATATAATTTCAAAGGTGAAGGAAAAGTTTATTCTTCAGAAGAATTAGTAAATTATTATTGTAAATTAGTAGAAAAATATCCAATTATTTCTATTGAAGATGGATTGGCAGAAGATGATTGGGACGGTTGGAAACTTATTACTGAAAAAATTGGAAATAAAGTTCAATTAGTTGGAGATGATTTATTTGTTACTAACTATTCAAGATTAGCTATGGGAATTGAAAAGGGTATTGCTAATTCAATTTTGATAAAATTAAACCAAATTGGAACAATTACAGAAACTTTAGATGCGATAGAACTTGCTAAAACTCATGGATATACTTGTGTAATTTCACATAGATCCGGAGAAACAGAAGATACAACTATTGCCGATTTAGCAGTTGCAGTAAATGCCGGACAAATCAAAACTGGTTCTGCATCAAGAACAGATAGAATTTGTAAATATAATCAATTACTAAGAATAGAAGATAGATTATGTGAAGATTCAAAATTTTTAGGATTATCAGCATTCTACAATATAGACAGAAAATAAAAATAAAAAATTAAATTTTTGTTAGCCCATTTTTCGTGTGAGCAAAAATATTATAAAAATTATTTTAAATTAATTAAACATTTTATTTAAAATATGATATAATAATAGTGTATGGCTTATATGAATATATGGGCTAATCTTTTAATTATTTTTGAATGATTTTGGAGGCATTATGTCAATCATTATTTCGGTTTTAGGTGGATTAGGTTTGTTTTTATACGGAATGAATCTAATGGGGGCAGGACTTCAAAAGTCTTGTGGAGAAAAATTAAAAGGAATAATCGCTGCAATAACTAAAAATAGAATCTATGCAGTTTTAGTAGGTATATTTGTTACTATGATTATCCAATCAAGTTCAGCTACTACTGTAATGGCTATCGGTTTTGTAAATGCCGGATTTATGACTTTAGCACAATCAGTTGGAATAATAATAGGAGCTAATGTAGGTACTACTGTTACAGCTCAGATTATTGCGTTTGATATTTCAAAATATGCTCCATTGGTTATATCAGTCGGAGTTTTTTTATGGATGAGAGCTAAAAATGATAGGAAGAAAGATATTGCTGAAATTTTAATCGGTTTTGGTATTTTATTTTTAGGTATGTCCATTATGAGTAATGGTTTAGCACCATTATCTAAAGAACAATGGTTTAAAGATATACTTATAAAATTAAATAATCCTTTTGTAGGAGTTTTAGCCGGTATTTTCTTAACAACTATTTTACAATCATCATCAGCCTCAATAGGTTTATTAGAGGCGCTTGGAGTGCAAGGTGCAATTAATATAAATCAAGCATTTGGTATTTTGTTTGGTGATAATATAGGAACAACTACAACAGCTATGATTTCAAGTATAGGTGCAAGTAAAAATGCAAAGAGAGCTGCGTTTATACATTTCTTATTTAACTTAATTGGTACTATATTATTTATGACTATATTGAGAGTACCTGTTCAATATTTGGTAGAGTACATATCTCCGGGAAATGTTCAAAGACAAATTGCGAATGCTCATACATTATTTAATGTAATTAATGTTTTTGTTCAGTTACCATTTGCTAATTTCTTAGTAAAAATTTCTCAAGCGGTTATTAAAGGAGAAGATAATCTTGAAGAACGTTATTCTGAACATTTGGATAAGAGAATTTTGGAAACTCCAAGTATAGCTATTATTCAAGCTCAAAAAGAAGTTGTCAGAATGGGCGAGGTAGTAATTGAATCTCTTGAAAAGACAATAGAAGCATTCAAAACAAAGAGTAGTAAAAATATATCATTTGTACTTGAAAGAGAAAAGATGATTAATGGTCTGGAAAAAGAAATAATTGATTATTTAGTTCCTTTAGCTGATAAAAATTTATCTGATGAAGAAAAACATAAGGTCTTTGTAATGATGTATTCTATAAATGATTATGAAAGAATAGGAGACCATTGTGAAAATATAATTGAGTTAATTCAAGAAATAAAGGATGAAAACTCTGTTTTTAGTAAGACAGCTTTTGATGAATATGAAAAAATTTCATCAGATATTATAAAAATTGTTAGAGATACAACTAATGCATATAAAAATAATGACTTGGATTTGGCCAAGAATTGTATTAGCATTGAAGAGGAAGTTGACATTTTAGAAGAAACATATAGAAGAAATCACATGGATAGAATTAACAGAGGAATTTGTGAAACAAATGCCGGAGTTAAATTCTTAGATATTATTTCTAATTTTGAAAGAATTGCTGACCATAGTGTAAACATTGCAAATTACACATTGGGAAAAGAATTGTAAAACATTGTTAATTTAATATACAAATACTTAAAGTTATAAAAAAGTTTTATTAGGAATTTATCAAAAAAGACTTTACAATTGGGTAAACTTAAGATATAATAATAAACGGTTAATGATTTGGTACAGTTTATTATTCTAATATTGTAATTGGAGGTAAATTATGTACGATTGTATAATAATTGGAGCTGGCCCTGCCGGTATAAGTGCAGGGATATATGCTGCAAGATCAAGTATGAAAACTATAATAATTGAAAAAGGAACACCGGGTGGATTGATTGCTAAGACTGATGAAATAGCAAACTATCCTGGAGCAGAAGATGTTCCAACTGGTCCTGCATTAATAGAAAGAATGGTTAAACAAGCAAAATCATTTGGTGCGGAATTTATTACTGATACTGTTGTTGATGTAGATTTTTCAAATGCTACAAAAGTAGTTGTTGGAGAAAATAATACTTATGAAGGAAAATCAGTTATTATAGCTACAGGGTCAAATCCAAGATTATTAGACGTTCCGGGAGAAAAGGAATTTACAGGTAAAGGAATAGCTTATTGTGCTACTTGTGATGCACCATTTTTCCAAGGATTAGATATTTATGTTGTAGGTTCTGGAGAGGCTGCAGTTGAAGAGGCTATGTATCTTACTAAATTTGGTAGAAGTGTAACACTATTAGTTAGAAAAGATAAGTTATCAGTTGCTAAATCAATAGAAGAAAAGGCATTTAAATGTGAAAACTTAAATATTATGTGGAATGTCGAAGTTGAAAGTTTTGAAGGATCAGGAATATTAGGTGCTATGAATATAGTAAATAATAAAACTGGAGAAAAAACTAAAATTGTTCCAAGAGAAGGAGATATGATATTTGGAGTATTTATCTTTATAGGATATGTTCCGGAAAGTAGTATCTTTGAAGGAAAGATTGAAACAAATAGAAATTATGTTGTTTCAGATGGATCTATGAAAACTAATGTTGAAGGTGTATTTGTTGCTGGAGATGTTAGAGTAAAAGAACTAAGACAAGTTGTTACAGCTGTTAATGATGGCGCGATTGCTGCTGTTAATGCTGGAAAATATGTTGAAAGTTTAAATTAATTGAATTTAATTCCGAAAGGATTAAATATATAAATTTTAAGGAGGTGAGTATATGCGTCTAGAATTAGGAAAAATCTTAATTAACGATGTTCAATTTTGTTCAGAAACAAAAGTTGACAAAGGTGTTTTATACATTAATAAAGAAGAATTAATCGCTCATTTAATGGATGATGAACACTTAAAATCAGTAGACGTAGATCTTGCAAAACCAGGTGAAAGTGTAAGAATTACTCCAATTAAGGATGTTGTAGAACCAAGAGTAAAGGTTAATGGACAAGGTGGAGTATTCCCTGGAATGATTTCAAAAGTTGATGTAGTTGGTTCAGGAAGAACTCATGTTCTTAAGGGAGCTGCAGTAATGACAGTTGGTAAAATAGTAGGTTTCCAAGAAGGTATTGTTGATATGCAAGGACCAGGAGCTGAATATACTCCATTCTCAAAAACTAATAACATAGTTTTAATCGTGGAACCAGCTGAAGGAGTTGCAACTCATGCTTATGAAAAGGCTGTTAGAATGGCTGGCTTAAAAGCTGCTACTTATTTAGGATTAGCTGGTAAAGAAGTTGAACCAGATGAAGTAGAAGTATTCGAAACTAAACCATTATTCGAACAAGCTGAAGAATTAAAACATTTACCAAAAGTAGCTTATGTACAAATGTTACAATCTCAAGGATTATTACATGATACATATGTATATGGTGTAGATGCTAAACAAATAGTTCCAACACTATTATATCCAACTGAATTAATGGACGGAGCTATCTTAAGTGGTAACTGTGTATCTTCTTGTGATAAGAATACAACTTACCATCACTTAAACAACCCAGTTGTTAGAGCAATGTACGAACAACACGGAAAAGAAATCAACTTTGTTGGTGTTATTATCACTAACGAAAATGTATACTTAGCAGATAAAGAAAGATCATCAAACTGGACTGCTAAATTATGTGAATTCTTAAATCTTGACGGAGCTATCGTATCACAAGAAGGATTCGGTAACCCAGATACAGACTTAATAATGAACTGTAAGAAAATCGAAGGTAAAGGCGTTAAAACAGTTATCATCACTGATGAATATGCTGGTAGAGACGGTGCGAGCCAATCTTTAGCAGATGCTGACGTTGCTGCAAATGCAGTAGTAACTGGTGGTAATGCTAACGAAACTATCGTATTACCTAAGATGGATAAAGTTATTGGAACTTTAGATTATGTTGACATTATTGCAGGTGGATTCGACGGATCATTAAGAGAAGATGGTTCAATTATGGTTGAATTACAAGCAATCACTGGAGCAACTAACGAATTAGGATTTAATAGATTATCAGCTACTGGCTATTAGAATTTATTAATCAAACGGAATATTATATAAAATAAAACGAAAATAAAAATTAAAGAAAGGAAGTGTAAGCGATATGGCACTTTTTACAGAAAACACAAAAGTAATCATAATCGGCGATAGAGATGGTATACCAGGACCAGCTATGGAAGAATGTGTCGCTACAACTCCTGCAGAAATAGTATTTTCAGCAACTGAATGTTTTGTCTGAACTGCAGCAGGAGCAATGGACTTAGAAAATCAAAGAAGGGTAAAAGAATTAGCAGAAAAATACGGAGCAGAAAACTGTGTAGTTCTTTTAGGAGCATCTGAAGCAGAATCAGCAGCATTGGCTGGTGAAACTGTTACAACAGGAGACCCTACTTATGCAGGTCCATTAGCAGGAGTTCAGTTAGGACTTAAAGTTTATCACGCAGTTGAACCTGAATTTAAAGCAGAAGTTGATGAATCAGTTTACGATGACCAAATTGGTATGATGGAAATGGTTCTTGACTGTGATGCTATCATTGAAGCTGTAAGTGAAATTAGAAACTCATTATAATTAATTAAGATAAAATCATATATAAATATATGATAGAGAGGTGATTAGTGTGGAAAAATTAAGAGTAGTTCACTATATAAACCAATTCTTTGCTGGTATCGGTGGAGAAGAAAAAGCAGATTACAAACCAGAAGTTAGAGAAACAAAAATTGGACCTGGTTTAGCATTAAACGCTGGTTTTAAAGGTGAAGCTGAAATAGTTGCTACAGTTATCTGTGGAGATAGCTATTTTGGTGAAAATATGGACCAAGCTAAAGCAGAAGTTTTAGAAATGGTTAAAAAATACAATCCAGATTTATTCATAGCAGGACCTGCATTCAATGCTGGACGTTATGGAGTTGCTGCTGGTACAATTACTGAAGCTGTTCAAAACGAATTAGGAATTCCAGCTTTAACTGGTATGTATATTGAAAACCCAGGTGCAGATATGTTCAAGAAGAGCGTATATGTAGTTTCAACTAAAAATAGCGCTGCGGGTATGAAAGATGCTGTAAGCAAAATGGTTCCACTTGCAATGAAACTTGTTAGAGGAGAAGAAATTGGTTCTCCGGCTGAAGAAGGATACATTGAAAGAGGAGTTAGAAAAAATATATTTAGAGAAGATTTCGGTGGTAAGAGAGCTGTAACTATGATGATCAAAAAGTTAAAGGGTGAAGAATTCGAAACTGAATTCCCAATGCCAAACTTTGACAGAGTAGATCCAAATCCAGCTGTTAAGGACATTAAGAAGGCTAAAATTGCTTTAGTAACTTCAGGTGGTATAGTTCCTCATGGCAACCCAGATCATATTGAATCATCTTCTGCTTCAAAATATGGAAAATATGACATTGAAGGTGTTATGGATCTTAAAGAAGGCGAATGGGAAACAGCTCACGGTGGTTATGACCCAGTTTATGCTAACCAAGATTCAGACAGAGTTTTACCAGTTGACGTTTTAAGAGAATTAGAAAAAGCTGGCGAAATCGGAAGTCTTCATAGATATTTCTATACAACAGTAGGAAATGGTACAGCAGTAGCTTCTGCAAAAGCATTTGCTGAAGAATACAGTAAAGAATTAGTAGCTGATGGTGTAGATGCAGTTATATTAACATCTACTTGAGGTACTTGTACACGTTGCGGAGCAACGATGGTTAAAGAAATTGAAAGAGCTGGAATTCCAGTAGTACACGTATGTACTGTAACTCCAATTTCAATGACAGTAGGAGCTAACAGAATTGTTCCTGCTATAGCAATTCCTCACCCATTAGGAAATCCTAAATTAACTGCTGAAGAAGAATATGCATTAAGAATGAAAATTGTTAAAAAAGCATTAAATGCTTTAGCAACTGAAGTTGAAGGACAAACAATATTCGAATAATTTTTAAATAAAAAGGGTGTCAGGTATTGACACCTTTTTAATTTAATGGTATTCTATTACATAAGGGTAGTTGGCTTATATGGAATACATACTATGCTATCTGTTTTTTATATTAAAGGAGGTAATTAAGATGAATTTTCCTGTATTAAAAGGAACTTCTTACGTATTAGTTCATGCACCAGACATGATAATCCAAAATGGAACAACTCAAACTACTGAAAAGGCTTTAAATCCTGATTCAGAATATTTAAAGGAAATACCAAATCATATTAGAAAATATGAAGAAGTATTAAATTATTTACCAAATCAAGTTTACATTGGAAACAAAAGACCAGAAGATTTAAAAGCTGTACCACAACCATGGTCAGATGCTGATAAATATTTATCAGGAGCTCCAAGAGATGGTAAATATGGTGAAATAATGCCAGAACATGAATTCATTGGACTTATGAAAATCTGTGACGCTTTTGATTTAGTTTCACTTAATAAAGAATTTACTGAATCTGTTAAAGCTGATTTAGAAAAACACCCATTAATTAGTGATGCATTAGTTGCTAGATTAAAAGAAGGTGTTGAACAATCTGTTCTTGAAGGACATATGGAAAACCATGCTGAAGGTTTATATTTTGAAGATAAATTAGTAGGGGTTGTTACTAGAGCTCATGATGTTGATGTTAACTTATCAGCTCATGTTATGTTAGAAAACTTAGTTACTAAAGCATCAGGATTATTAGCTGCTTTACATTTAGTTGCTAAAAATGATTTAAATCCTAATGATGTTGAATATGTTATTGAATGTTCAGAAGAAGCTTGTGGAGATATGAACCAAAGAGGTGGTGGTAACTTCGCTAAATCTATCGCTGAATTAGCTGGATTTGACAATGCTTCAGGATCTGACTTAAGAGGATTCTGTGCTGCTCCAACTCATACATTAATTGCTGCATCTTCTCATGTTCATTCTGGAACTTTTAAACATGTTGTTATAGTTGCAGGTGGATGTACTGCTAAATTAGGTATGAATGGTAAAGACCACTTAAAGAAAGGCTTACCAATATTAGAAGATTGTATCGGTGGATTTGCTGCATTAATTTCTGAAAATGATGGAGTTAACCCAGTATTAAGAACTGATATAGTTGGAAGACATACAGTAGGAACTGGTTCTTCACCACAAGCTGTAATGTCAGCATTAGTTACTGCTCCATTAGAAAAAGCTAATTTAACAGTTAAAGATGTTGATAAATATTCAGCTGAAATGCAAAACCCAGATATTACTAAACCAGCTGGAGCTGGAGATGTTCCAAATGCAAACTTCAAGATGATTGGTGCATTAGGAGTAATGAAAAAACAATTAGAAAAAGCTGAAATTGCAAGCTTTATTGAAGATCATGGTATGGAAGGTTGGGCTCCAACTCAAGGACATATTCCTTCAGGTGTTCCTTACTTAGGATTCTGTCGTGAAGATTTAACTTCTGGAGAATTAAATAGAGCTATGATTATTGGTAAAGGTTCTTTATTCTTAGGAAGAATGACTAACTTATTCGACGGTGTATCAATTGTTTTAGAAAGAAATTCAGGTAAAGTTGAAGAAAATTCTGGAGTTTCTAAGGAAGAAGTTAAGAAATTAGTTGCTGAAGCAATGAGAAATTTTGCATCTTCTTTAATTGAAGAATAGAGGTGATTTCATGTCTGATATAAAAAACGTAATTGGTAATATCTTCGAAGAAATCGCTACTGGATTAGAAACAGGTGCTTTTACATCAAGACCAAGAATTGCTGTTACAACTTTAGGCAGTGAACACGGACTAGAAAATGTTGTTAAAGGGGCAGAACTTGCTCAATCAAGAGATAAGAGTGTTGAATATTGTATAATTGGACCGGAAGTAAATACTTCTTTAAAACAATATGTTGTTGAAAATGAAGAAGAAGGCTATAAGAAAATGGAACAACTTTTGGACAGTGGAGAAATTGATGGTTGTGTAACAATGCATTACAGTTTCCCAATTGGAGTTTCTACTGTAGGTAGAGTTGTAACTCCTGCTGCTGCAAAAGAAATGATTATAGCTACAACTACTGGAACTTCTTCTGCACATAGAGTAGAAGGTATGGTTAAAAACGGTATCTATGGTGTTATAGTTGCTAAAGCATTAGGAATTGAAAATCCAACTGTTGGTATTTTAAATGTTGATAATGCAGTTTCTGTTGAAAGAGCATTTAAAGAATTAAAAGAAAATGGATATGATATGAACTTTGCTGAATCAAATAGAGCTGATGGTGGAGTATTAATGAGAGGAAATGACTTATTACAAGGTGTTCCTGATGTTATGGTTAATGATACTTTAACAGGAAATCTTTTAATGAAAGTATTCTCATCATACACTACTGGTGGTGGATTTGAAGCAATGGGTTATGGATATGGTCCTGGAATTGGCGAAGGATATGATAGATTAGTTCTTATCGTATCAAGAGCATCAGGATTCCCTGTAATAGCTAATGCTATGACTTATGCTGGACAATTAGTTAAAGGAAATATTAAAGAAGTTTCTAAGAAAGAATTTGAAAAAGCTAATAAAGCTGGATTAAAAGCTATTTTAGAAAAAATCACTTCTGCTGGAGCTAAAAAAGCTGAACCGGAAGAAGAAATTAAATGTCCTGCTGAAGAACAAGCTACTGCTACTATTGGTGGAATTGATATTCTTGAACTTGAAGATGCTAAGGTTGCTTTATGGAAAAACAATATATTTGCTAAGACTGGAATGGGTTGTACTGGACCTGTTGTAATGGTTAACGATGCAAATCTTGAAAAATCTAAAGAAATTTTAGCTAAAGAAGGATATATTGGTTAATATAAAAAATTAAAAGAGAGCTTTTGCTCTCTTTTTTGTTTAGACTTTTTAAAAAGTGGTATAAATATATTGTCTTAATAGAAAGGCAAATATAGGAGGTAAAGAATATGAGTTTAATCGGAAAGAAAATTGAAGAATTTAATGTTCCTGCATATTATGATGGGGATTTAATAACTGTAACAGACAAAGATTTAGAAGGTAAATGGAGTGTTTTCTTCTTCTATCCAGGAGATTTTACATTTGTATGTCCAACTGAATTAGAAGATTTAGCATTAAGCTATGATAAATTTAAAGCAATTGGTTGTGAAATTTATTCAGTATCTACTGACTCTGAATTTGTTCACAAAGCATGGTGGGATGCATCTGAAACTATCAGAAAAATCCAATATCCAATGATTTCAGATAGAGCATTAGCTTTATCAGAACAATTTGGTGTTTTAATTGAAGGAGAAGGACAAGCATTAAGGGGAACTTTCCTAGTAAATCCTCAAGGTGAAATAGTTCTTTATGAAGTAAATGCTAACGGAATTGGTAGAAATGCTAAAGAATTATTAAGAAAAGTTCAAGCAGCTCAATTCGTTGCTAAACATGGTGATAAAGTTTGTCCAGCAAGATGGGAACCAGGCGATGACACTTTAACTCCAGGATTAGATTTAGTTGGTAAAATTTAATTAAAGATATTTAGACTAGAAAGAAATTTCTAGTCTTTTTTATAACAAAAGGCTATATTATCATTTTCTAATGAAAATATAGCCTTTTATCTTAAAAGAGCTCTCTTATTGCTTATTTAAAAATTTCTTTACCTTTATCGTTTATATATTTTGAATTTTCACAACCGAAAACATCTAATTGTTGTTTAGCTATTTGTTTTCGTTGTTTTTCTTCAAATAGTTGTTTATCTCTCATGCCTTTAACATACATTTCTAAAAAACATATACATAAAAACGCACAAAAGTAAGAAATATAAAGCAAAGTTTTCTTTTGATTTTTTGTTATTCTATCGTTTTTGATTTAAATTTTGAACGATAAACTAAAAATAATATTATCGCAACAACAAAATAAAATACAGATCCGCAAATGTTATCGGTGTAATTTTCCATAATTAAATCCTCCTAAATTTATTATTATTATGGTATAATTATTTTAATAGTATTTTTAAGGAGTGATTATAATGCCAAGACCAACTGTTAAAAAAGATTTAATTGAACTTGCTAATTCAAATTATGAAAAATTAAATTTATTAATTTCAAATTTAACTGATGAGGAATTAAATACGATTTTTGATTTTTCAAAAGAAGAAAAAAAGAAAGAGGCTCATTGGAAAAGAGATAAAAATCTTAGAGATGTTTTAATTCATCTTTATGAATGGCATAAACTTGTTTTAGACTGGGTTAAATCTAATTTAAATGGAATAGAAAAAACATTTATTCCTGCCCCATATAATTGGAAAACTTATGGAGATATGAATATTGAATTTTGGAAAAAGCATCAAAATACTTCGTTAAAAGATGCAAAGGATATGTTAGATAATTCTCATAAGAAAGTAATTAAATTAGTAGAAAATTTTACCGATGAAGAGTTATTTTATAAAGGCGTGTATAAATGGGTTGGTGGAAGTACACTTGGTTCATATTTTATTAGTTCAACTTCAAGTCATTATGATTGGGCTATTAAGAAATTAAAAGCTCATATAAAAATTTGTAAAAACAAATAATTTCAAGTTGAAAAAGCAATCTTTTTTATTGATATTTAATTGTTTTCGTGATATAATATACCTAATATTTTTATGTAAGTATAAAATTAAATATAGGCGTATAAAAGAGGAGTAACTTAAAAGAAATTTTTAGAGAGAATTTGTTTGGTGAAAAAATTCAATTTGTTTTTTGTGAAGGTAGCTTTTTAGTTTTGAAAAACGGGTAATTTCGTTATAAATTTAGAGAGTCATTTTTATGAAAATTAGGTGGTACCGCGATAACTTCGTCCTATATGTTGGACGAAGTTTTTTTATAATTAAATTGCTTAGATATATTTAATTTTTACATTATTTTTAGGAGGTTTTATGAAAAATTTAGAAAAAACTTATAATCCAAAAGATTTTGAAAAGAAAATTTATGATAATTGGATAAAGGATGAAGATTTTACTGCAAGAATAAATCCGGATAAAAAACCATATACTATTGTTATGCCACCTCCAAATGTAACTGGAAATTTACATTTAGGGCATGCTCTTAACAATACTATTCAAGATATTTTGATTCGTTGGAAGAGAATGAGTGGATATGAATCACTTTGGGTTCCGGGAACTGACCATGCGTCTATTTCAACTGAGGCAAAAGTTGTTGAAAAAATTAAAAAAGATGGAAATTCCAAAGAAAAATTAGGAAGAGATGGTTTCTTAAAAGAGGCTTGGGATTGGACTGAAAAATATGGTGGAAATATTAAGAACCAATTAAAAACTTTAGGTGTTTCTTGTGATTGGTCAAGAGATGCATTCACTCTAGATGATAATTTATCAAAGGCTGTTGAAGAAGTTTTTATAAAAATGTATGATGCAGGATTGATTTATAGAGGAGATAGAATTGTAAACTGGTGTTGTAATTGTGGAACTGCCATTTCAGATGCTGAGGTTGAACATGTTGATGAAGATGGACATTTTTATCATATTAAATATTTCTTTAAGGATAGTGATGAATATTTAACTATTGCTACTACAAGACCTGAAACTATGCTTGGAGACCTTGCTGTTGCAGTTCATCCTGATGATGAAAGATATAAGGATAAAGTTGGTAAGACTTTAATTTTACCTATTTTAAATATAGAAATTCCTTTGATTGCAGATGAATATGTTGATATGGAATTTGGAACTGGTTGTGTAAAGATTACTCCTTCTCATGACCCTAATGACTTTGAAGTTGGTAGTAGGCATAATTTAGGACAAAAACTTATAATGGACTATGACGGAAAGATTGCTCAAGGTTTTGGAAAATTTTCCGGTATGGAAAGAAAGCTTGCAAGAAAAGAAATTGTAAAAGAACTTGAAGAACAAGGATATTTAATTAAAATAGAGCCACATAATCATGCTGTTGGACATTGTGAAAGATGTAAAACTACTATTGAACCAATTATCTCAAAGCAATGGTTTGTCAAAATGGAAGAATTGGCAAAACCGGCTAAACAAGCATATTTAGATGGAAAATTAAATATAATTCCTGAGAGATTTGGAAAAGTTTATATAAATTGGTTAGATAATATTAAAGATTGGTGTATTTCTCGTCAATTGTGGTGGGGACATAGACTTCCTGTGTATTATTGCAAGGAAAGTGGAGAGGTTGTTGTAAGTAGAACTAAACCGAAAGAAGAAGGAAAAACTTTTGTTAGAGATGAAGATACTTTAGATACTTGGTTTTCATCAGCGTTATGGCCATTTTCAACTTTGGGTTGGCCTAATGAAACTGAGGACTTAAAATATTTCTTCCCAACAAATACTTTAGTTACTGGTTATGATATTTTATTCTTCTGGGTTATTAGAATGATGTTCTCAAGTTTATATAATCTTGATGAAGTTCCATTTGAAAATGTGTATTTCACAGGATTGATTAGAGATGAGCTTGGAAGAAAGATGAGCAAGTCTTTAGGAAATGGAATTGACCCACTTGAAATAATTGATAAATACGGTGCTGACGCTTTAAGATTTACATTGGTTGGTGGTAATACTCCGGGTAATGATATGAGATTCTACGAAAAGAGAGTTGAGGCTAATAGAAATTTTGCTAATAAACTTTGGAATGCATCAAGATTTGTTCTTATGAATCTAAATGATGGTGAAGAATACAGTATTGATTTTGAAAAATTAGAAATTGAAGATAAATGGATTTTAACAAGATTAAATAGAACTGTTAAAGAATTAACTGAAAATCTTGAAAAATTTGAATTTGGGTTGGCATCAGCTAAAATTTACGATTTTATATGGAATGAATTCTGTGATTGGTATATTGAATTTTCTAAGACTAGATTATATGGAGATAATGTTGATAAAAAACTTGTTGCTAAATCAGTTTTAGTATATGTTTTAAGTAATATTTTAAAATTATTACACCCATTTATGCCATTTATAACTGAAGAAATTTATTCATTTATGCCTAATGTAAATGAAAAATTAATCAATGCAAGTTTTCCTGTATATGATGAAAAAAGTATGTTTGTACAAGAAGAAACAGAAATCGAAAATTTAATTGAAACAGTTACAGCTATTAGAAATAAGAGAAGTGAAAAGAATATTCCACCTTCAAAGAAATCTGATTTATATTTTGTTTCAAGTAATGAACTTACTAAAGAATACACTAATTCTTTGGAACATTTATATAGATTTTTAGCATCTTGTTCTAAAGTTATAGTAATGGATAAAGATGAAGAAATTGCAAACTCTATGGTTGTAATTTGTAATAATCAAAAGATTTATATTCCTTTAGACGGACTTGTAGATTATGAAAAAGAATTGGAAAAACTAACTGCTGATTTACAAAAATATGAATCTGAAATAAAAAGAGCATCTTCTAAACTTTCAAATGAAAAATTTGTAAATAATGCTCCTGAAAAAGTTGTAAATGAAGAAAAGGAAAAACTTAAAAAGTATCAAAATATATATGATGAAATAAAATCAAGTATTGAAAAAATAAAGAATAATTAGGTGATTTTATGAATATAGATTTTAATGTTATATTTATGACATTTTTGATTGTAATACTCGTTAGTATTCAATACACTTTAAATAAAATATTAATAATTTTAAAAGAAATTAAAGACTCTGAAAAGAAAAAAATCGAATTTGAAAAAAATAATAAAAAAATTCCAAAGGAGGACTATTTTGATGAACAAAAGAGAGGTTACTAGATTTACAAGAGAAGAAATTGCAAGTAAAGTAAAAGAACTTGGAAAACAAATTACAAAAGACTATGAGGGAAAAGAACTTGTTGCTATTGGACTTTTAAGAGGTAGTTTTGTATTTCTTGCAGATTTAGTTAGAGAGATAGATAGACCTATCGTGGTTGATTTTCTAACAACTTCTTCTTATGAAAATTCCGAAATTTCAAGTGGTACAGTTAATATTATTTCAGATATTAGAGAGAATATTGAAGGAAAAGATGTCCTTCTTGTAGATGATATTATGGATTCAGGAAATACTTTAAAAAATGTTAGGGAATATATTTTGACTAAAAAACCGAATAGTGTTAAAACTTGTGTTATGTTGGACAAACCTTGCAGAAGAGAAGTAGATATAGTACCTGATTATTTTGGATATCAAATAGAAGATTGGTTTATAGTTGGATATGGACTTAATTACGGAGATAAGTATAGAAATATTCCATACATTTTTTCTTATGAGGACTAATATGTACGATAAATTTTCTTATATTTATGATGAACTTATGAAAAGGCAAGTGGATTATAATCTACTTGCCTCTAATGTTATCCAAATATGTGATAAGCACAATTTGGAAGTGAAAAATATTTTAGAATGTGGAATGGGTAGTGGAAATTTAACTGAAAAATTTTTAGAAAAAAAAATCTCCGTTGACGGTTTCGATATTTCTGACAATATGTTATCTATTGCTTATGACAAATTGGTTGATTATGAAAATGTTAATATTTTAAAAGGAGATATTAGAACTTTTGTATCAAATAAAAAATATGATTTGATATGTTGCTTTTTTGATGTTTTAAATTATATAAAATCTTTAGATGAAATTGAAATGTTTTTACAAAATTCTAAAAAACAAATGACTGAGGATTCAATTTTAATGTTTGATGTAAATTCAGAATACAAACTAAAAGAATATTTAGCAGATAATACTTTTGTTGTTGAAGAAGATAATGTTTTTTATACTTGGAGAAATTATTTATACAAAAAACATATAGATTTTGAAATAGACTTTTTTGTAAAAAATGACAAAAATACTTATGAAAGAATAACAGAAAGGCAAAGACAATATATACACTCGGAAAATGATATATCTGAATTAATTAAAAAAAGAGGATATGAAATTTTAGAAATTCTTGACTTTGAAACTTTTAAAGATATACGTAAAACTTCATATAGAATATTATATGTCTTAAAATTGAAAGATAATGTTAAAAAGTAAGATTTGACAAATAAAACAAATAGGTATATAATGTAGAAGAATGTGAAAAGCATTCCATATATTTTTAAGGAGGTATTTTTATGAGTTTATTCGCTCAAGAAGTGGCAAAACAAAAATATTGGTCACTTATAAAGGTAGATAACACTTTAGTATTATTAGCTATTCTATGTGCAATAGCAGCGTTCAGTATTTATCTTGAACAAACTTATAGCTGGGCAGGTAAAATCACAGGTTGTATTTTAGCTTTAGCTTTTACAATGGTTTTATCAAATGCTAAAATTATTCCAGCAGAAGACACAAAGGCATATGATATAGTATGGGGCTGGGTAGTTCCGCTTGCTATTCCTATGTTGCTTTTTAAAGCCGATTTAAAGAAGGTTTGGAAAGAGTCTGGTAAAGTATTAGGAATTTATTTACTTAGTGGTCTTGGTACAATCGCTGGTGCATTTGTTGCATTTTTCTTGTTAAGGAATTTTATTCCTGAACTTTATAAATTAAGTGCAATGATGGTTGGTACCTATACTGGAGGAAGTCTTAATTTAACTGCTATGGCAGATGCATTCCCACTAGATGATAAAGGTTTATTAGGTTCTGCAGTTGTAGCTGATAACTTGTTTATGGGAATTTACTTTGTAAGTTTAACAATTATTCCTACAATGAAATTCTTTAGAAAACATTATTCTCACCCTTATGAAGATGAAATGGAAAAATTAGGTACTGCTGGTGAAAATAAAGCTGCTCAATTCTGGGCTAAAAAAGACGTTTCTTTATTAGATGTTGCCAAAGTTATTTCTATTGCATTTGTAATCGTTGCAATTTCAACAGAATTAGGTAATTATATTTCAAGTTTTAAACCTGATACTAAAGAAATGGGAACAGCTATGAAATTCTTTATGGATTTATTCTTTGGTTTGTTAGGAAGTAAATATTTATTAATGACTACAATTACAGTTATTTTAGCAACTTATACTAAGTTTTTAACTAAAGTTTCCGGAGCTGAAGAAATAGGAACATTCTTAATTCACATTTTCTTTGGAGCAATTGGGGCACCTGCATCAATTGAAATTATCTTAAAGAAAGCTCCATGGTTATTAGTATTCTGCGTTATTATCGTAGTTATAAATATGATTATTTCATTTATTTTTGGTAAGATTTTCAGATATTCAATCGAAGAAGTTTGTATTGCTTCAAATGCTAACATAGGTGGACCAACAACAGCTGCTGCACTTGCAATCGCAAGAGGTTGGAATCAATTAGTTGTACCTGCAATGTTAGTTGGTATTTTAGGATATGTTATTGGTAACTACTATGGAGTATTTATCGGTAATATATTAAAATTATTCTAATTATGATTTGTAGTATAAAACTTGAAAAAAATGGAGAAATGATTTTATCTAACAACGGACAAGAGATTATAACTCATAGTACAAAATGTAAAGAAGTAAATTCCGGATATATGACTCCGGGTGCTATGTTTATGGGTGCTCTTGCAGGTTGTAAGGTTTTAACTTTTTCAAAATCTGCAAAATATTATAAAATTGATTTTGAAGATTTGAGCATAGAAGTTGAGGCTGATGTGATAAATACAGATAATATTGGTGATACTCCGTTTAAAAATCAAGAGTATTCAGAAATAAGAACAAAATATTCTTTAAAGACAAAAGCAAGTGTAGAGGAAATTAATAAAGTAATTGAACTTGCTAGTAAGTTCTGTACGGTTAATATTGCAGTAGATAGTAATATTAAACAAACATATACAATAGAATTAAAATAATGTTTAAAAATCACAGATAAAATGTCTGTGATTTTTTTGTGTGTAAAAACTTTACAATAATATCACAAAATGATATAATGATTTATATATACACTGGAGGAAATTATGAAAAATAAATTTTTACTCACATTAACATTATGTAGTTTTTTGCTTGGAAGTACATATAAGGTTAGAGCAGAAGAAAATAATTTGACAGATAATTATAGAATATATGAACCTTTTAATTTATCCGATACAAAAAACTTAGAATTAACCGGAGAATCTACAATAGATTTTTCAAAATCAACGGCGAATGAAAATAAAATAGACGGAATATATAAAGCTAATTATAATTTAAAGAGTACTAACAATGGAAATTCTACTTTAAAAATGGGAATAACTTTTAGTAGTAGTATTGAAAAGTTAAGTAATTTTTCAATTAAATTGGACGGAGCTGATGTTCCATATTCATTTAAGTTCTTGAATGATAAGTTTAAAGCTCCTACGGGAAGTGAGTTTTATAAAGAAATTATTTCAAATATTGATTCACCGATTTATGAACCGGTTAATTTTAAAAAAGAAGATGTTGGAACTCTTAGAAAATTTAACTTAGAGGCAGATAAGGTTGATAATTTAAAATATGAAATTACTATAAAATATTCCACAGATAAGACAAAGTTATTTTTATCAGGTGGTAAAGATATAAAAATTGATGAAAATAAAAATAATAAGACTATAGTATTAACTCATGAACTAAGTGGGAAAAGTAAAACACCTATTTTATATACAATAGGTGATGATGTAAATATAACGACTAAAATATTTTTAGGCGAAAAGGAAATAAATTCAGGATATAAAGAAAATATTGAAAAAGCGTCAGTCAATGTTAAGGACTTTTTGAAAAATATATTTTTAGGTGAAGTTCCTGAAAATGTTCGTCAAAGATTTTCTGAAGATAATTTATATGAAATTTTTGTTGAAAATTTTGATAAAATTTTGGGTGGAAGTGGTTATGATACTTTAGGAATTTTAAAGCCGTTTTCTGATAAACAAATTGTTGCGACTTTTGAATTTCCTATTGAGCCGAAAGTTGAGAAAAAGTTAAATATTAATTATCCAATTTCTGCAACTCTTACTACTGTAAATGATGTGAATATTATGAAATTAAATTTAGAAGCATCTCCTTTTTCAACTTTTGATAATTTTAAAAATTTTAAATATACATTTGTTGGAAATGATGATTATAAATTTATTATAAATTCAAATACAAAGTATAAAAATACTAAAAACGGTTCAGAGATTACATTAACAAAAGCACCTGTTGAGCTTATAACAAATTTAGTTCATAAAGAAAGCTATGTTAAAGGAATTAGTAAAAAAGAGGCAAAATCTTATACTAATTATGCACTTATTGTGTTAGGTATTGCTGAAGTTGTAGGAGTTTTGTATTTAAAAAATGTTTACTTTAAAGGTAAAAAAAGAAATATAAGAAGATAGAAACTAGAATTTTATTCTACTAGAATTTTATTCTAGTTTTTTCTTTTTCTTTTATTTTATTGCATTTGCAACAGAAATATTTTGAAAATTATTATAAAATTAATATACTGTTAGGAGGTAATTATGAGTAAAATAAATTTTGATGATAAATTATATAATATTTTAAATGGAAATGAAAAACTTTTACAGTTTTTTATAAATAATGGTTTTGACCAATTAAAAAATGAAAAAATGCTAAAAACAATGGGTAAAATGGTTTCGCTTAATATGGCTTTAAAAGTTAGAGGAATAAATAAATCTGCTTTTGAAGAAAAATTAGATTTATTTTTAAATGATGAGCATACTTCAGTTGACAAATCTTTAGAAGAAGAAAAAGAAATTACAGGTGATGTCATTGTTAAAGGGGTTTTACCTTGTCCGTTGAAAATTCCTATTTTAGAGGCTTTTGACAAATTTGTTGAGGAAGAAAAAACTAAAGGAATAAATATAGGTTATGAATTAAAATCTGCTAATTTAGGTGTTGATTGGATTGAAAATGATATTAATTCAGGCGATATTGATAAAGTTTCTGATATTATGATTTCAGCCGGTTTTGAATTATTCTTCGATAAAGAGAAATTCGGTAAATTTTTTGAAGAAGAAAAATTTTATATTGAAAATAAGAAAATGAATAAAGATTTTGATAATGAAGAAATTTGTTTGAGAGACCCTAAAAATATTTACAATATTGTTGGAGTAGTGCCTTGTGTATTTTTAGTAAACGAAAATAATTTAAATGATAAAGAAGTTCCAACTTCTTGGGAAAATTTACTTTTTAGTGGAGATTATACAGATAGTGTTGCAATTCCTTTAGCTGATTTAGATATGTTTAATGCATTAGTTGTAACAATTTATTCAAAATGGGGAGTTGAAGGAATAAAGGCTCTTGCCAGAGTTTATAAAAAAAGTTTACACCCTGCTGAAATGGTTAAGAAAAAAGGAGATTCAAAAAATAATCCGATAGTTAGTATAACTCCATATTTCTTTACGCAAATGGTATCAAGAAGTTCAGCTCTTAAAGTTGTATGGCCAAAAGATGGTTCAATTATCAGTCCTGTGTTTGTAATGGCTAAGAAAGATAACGAAAAAGCACAAAAAGTTGTTGAATTTTTTAGAGATGAAAATGTTGGAAAATTACTTTCTTCAAATGGAAAATTCCCTACAACAATTTTTGGTGTTGACAATATGTTAGATGAAAATTTTAAATTTATGTTCTGTGGTTGGGACTATATCCATAACAATGATATAGTGAAGGTTATGAAAGAATCAGAAAAGATTTTTAATGAAGAAATTTTAAAATAGAGGTTTATATGAATTTGGTAGTAGTTTCCGGTCCTCCTTCATCAGGAAAGACCAGTGTTATAGTTAAGACAATTGAAAATTTGAAAAAAAGAGGTATTAAAGCGGGAGTTGTAAAGTTTGACTGTTTATATACAGATGATGATTTAATATATAAAAAAAATAATATTTTAGTTAGAAAGGGATTATCCGGTGCTTTGTGTCCTGACCATTTCTTTGTTTCAAACATAGAAGAGGTTGTTCAATGGGGCGTTAATAATGAATTGGATATTTTAATTACAGAGTCAGCAGGACTTTGTAATAGATGTTCTCCCTACATTAAAGATATAAAAGCTGTATGTGTTATAGATAATTTATCAGGAATAAATACACCTAAAAAGATAGGGCCGATGTTAAAAAGTGCAGATTATGTAGTTATTACAAAGGGGGATATTGTTTCACAAGCTGAAAGAGAAGTTTTTTCTTCAAGAGTTGCATCTGTTAATCCAAGCGCCATTGTAATGAATATAAACGGACTTACAGGACAGGGAACTTTTGAGTTAAGTACATTGTTATATGATGAAAGTAAATCAATCAATACAGTAAATGGTATGGAATTAAAATTTGCTATGCCGACAGCTCTTTGTTCTTATTGTTTAGGAGAAAAGAAAATAGGAGCAAAATATCAAATGGGAAATATTAAAAAGATGAAGTTGGAGGATAAAAATGCGTAATTTAAAAATTGGTAAATTAATTGAAAAATATCCTTTTGCTGAAATGTTTTTTGAAGAAAATAATTTTGATATTTCAAATGTTTTTGATTTATCTTTTGTAGAATTTTTAAATTCTTTTTCAGAAGAAGAAAAAGAGGAGCTTGCAATAGATGAAAATTTGCTTTGTGAATCTTTAGAAATTTATATTGAGCAGATGAAAAATTTCCTTGGAGTTGAAGATAATGAAGTTAATTCGATAACTTTACTTGCAGGGACAGATAAATTTGGCAATAAAGAAAATTACGATGAACTACAAGTAAATAAGTCTGAAATAATTTCAATCGTGGGACCTACCGGAAGTGGAAAGTCAAGACTTTTAGGGGATATTGAATGGGTCGCAGATAGGGATACTCCAACAAATAGAAAAATTTTAATTAATGGAAAAGATGCAGATAAAAAATGGAGATTAAGCGCAAATAACAAATTAGTTTCACAACTTTCTCAAAATATGAATTTTGTTATGGACTTAACTGCTTATGAATTTATAGAACTTCATGCAAAGAGCAGAATGGTTGAAAATGAAGAAGAAGTTATAAATAAAATAATTACAGAGGCAAATAAACTTGCAGGAGAAAAATTTGACCTTTTAACGCCGATTACCTCTTTGAGTGGTGGACAATCAAGAGCGCTTATGATTGCTGATACTGCAATTTTAAGTTCATCACCAATTGTTTTGATTGATGAAATCGAAAATGCAGGAATCGACAGAAAAAAAGCATTAGATTTGTTGGTTAGTGAAAATAAAATAGTTCTAATGGCAACACATGACCCTATACTGGCATTAATTGCCGATAAGAGAATTGTAATAAATAATGGAGCAATAGTTGCGATTCATGAAACAACAGAAAAAGAAAAACAATTACTTATTGAACTTGAAAAAATGGATAATGTTATGCAAGACTTAAGAAAAGAATTAAGATATGGTAATTCATTAGACAATTTTGAAATATAATGATATAATAAATATATTAAGTAGGCTACTTCGGTAGCCTTTGTTATTATGAAATAACAAGGTTTCCGGGCACCCACCCGATGCAAAGCATCGTGGAAGGGTGGAGTTCTTATATTAAGGAGAATTTATGCAAAAATTTGAACTTTTGTCTCCTGCCGGGTCTATGGAGGCTTTGAAAGCAGGAATTCAAAATGGTGCAGATGCTATTTACTTAGGTGGTAGCAGTTTTGGGGCAAGAGCCTCTGCAACAAATTTTGATAATGATGAATTGATAGAGGCTGTAAGATATGCAAGTCTTAGAAATGTAAATATTTTTGTTACGGTTAATACTTCTGTAAAGGAAACTGAAATTGAAGAATTAATTTCTTATACAGATTTTTTATATAAAATTGGAGTTAGTGCGATAATTCTTTCTGATATTGGAATGGCAAGTCTTTTAAGAAGTCGTTATCCAAATATGGAATTTCACGCATCAACTCAAATATCTGCTCATTCTTTAAATGATGTTTTAGAATTGAAAAAAGTAGGTTTTGATAGAGTTGTTGTTGCAAGAGAGTTAAGTGTAGAAGAAATTAAAAAAATTTGTGATACTGTAGATATAGATATTGAAGTTTTCATTCATGGGGCAATTTGTGTTAGTTACTCAGGACAATGCCTTATGAGTTCTATGCTTGGGGAACGTTCAGGAAATAGAGGACGTTGTGCTCAACCTTGTAGGCAAAGCTACAAGTTAATAAATAAAACAACTGGAAAAATTATTGATGTAAATGGAAATTATCTTTTAAGTCCAAAAGATTTGTGCAGTATTGATAATATCGAAAAAATTTTGGATACATCTGTTAAGTCTTTAAAGATTGAAGGAAGAATGAAAAGACCTGAATATGTTGCAGTTGTTACTTCAAGATATAGAAAAACAATAGATAATTACATTGAAAATAAAGTGACAACGAACAAAAAAGAATTAAAAGATGATTTAGAGGCTATTTTTAATAGAAAATTCACTTCGGGTTATCTTATGAGTAAAAATGGCTCGGATATAATTAATTTAGATAAACCTAATAATATAGGTGTAAAGGTTGGAGAGGTTTTAAGTTTCAATCAAAAGAAAAATAAATTAAAAATAAAATTATGTGGTAAATTGTCTAAGGGAGATGGAATCAATTTAGGTGGAGGAAATATTGGTAGAATAATCAAAAATGGAGAAATTTTTGACTTTGGAGTTTCCGGAGATATTATAGAAATTGATTTTATTAAAAGTGTAAAGCCTAAGACAATAGTTTATAAAACTTCCGATAAGTCATTGGTTGATGATGCTAATAAATCTTTTAGAGAAGGAATCGAGAATAAAAAAATTGACTTAAATTGTGAAATTTTTATTTCCGTTGGAGAAAAAGCAAAATTTACTTTAGAAAATATTGAAGTTTATTCTGATGAAATAATCGAAAAGTCAAATAATAAAAAAATTGAAATTAAAAATGTTTTGGAAAAATTATCTAAAACCGGCGGAACTCCTTTTAATTTTATTTTCAAAAATGTTTTTGTCGATGAAAATGCTTTTGTTCCTGTTTCCGTTTTGAATAATCTTAGAAGATGCGCAATAGAAAAATATGAAAAAGAAAAATTAGATTTTTCAAAAGAAAGAATTATATGTTCGTCTAATGATTTATCATCTTCAAAAGCCAAAAAAGTTGATAATGGAAAAATTACTTTAAAGGTGCATAAAAATTCTCAGATTGATAATCTTTTAGAAGATTGTAGCATATTAGAATATGTAAAAGAAATTTATACTGAAGATTTTAGTTTGATTGAAAAGTATTATGATAGATTAAAAAGTAAAGGTATAGATTTAATTTATAGTGCTTTAGGTGTTATCAGAAATGAAGAGTATGATACTGTAAAAAAATATTTATCGAAAATAAATAGGGAAATTTTGAAAAAAGTTCAAATATCAACTTGGGGTTCGAAAAACTTTTTTGAATCAAATTTTGGTACTGAAAAATTTAATATAGATACATATTTTAATATATATAACTCTTATTCTGTAAGATTTTTTGAAAAATATTTTAATGCAGAGGATATAACCATTTCTCAGGAGATAAATAAATTTGAAATAAAAAATTTAGTTGAAAACTTAAAAGAAAAAAATATTAACATAGATATGATTGTATATGGACATACAAGGTCAATGCTTACAGAATATTGTGCAATGGGAGTTTTGACAAAAGATTGCCATAAAGATAGACGTTGTGCCGAATGTGCAAGAAGTGATTATGCTTTGAAAGATATGGAAAATAGAGAATTTAGACTTTTTCAAGATATTTTTTGTAGAACGGAAATAAGAAATCACATTCCTCTTGATTTGAGAGAAGATATGAAAGAGATTTTTGACTTGGGTATTGATAGAGTAAGACTTGATTTTACTTATGAAGATAGCGAAAAAGTTTATGAAATTTTAAAAGAATGTATTGATTATCTAAAAAATTCAAAGAGAATAAATTCTCCAAATACCTTTAAGGGACATTTCATTACTTCAGTTAATTAATTTTTATAAAGCCTTAGGGCTTTATTTTTTTGAAAAAATTTATAAAACATTGAAAAATAAATAATTTTTTGATAAAATTAAAGTTGAATAAAAATGGAGAAGTGTGTATGAAAAAGGGAGATTTTATTTTAATATTTACTTTACTTGTTATTTTTTGTTTTTCTTTTGTTTATATAAACAAGAGTTTTGTATCGACAGAAGATAAATATATAAGTGTTCAAGTGAATGGAGAAGAGATTAAGCAAATAACTTTTGGGAATAAAAAAAATATTTATCCGATAAGAACGTCTTTTGGACTTAATATTTTAGAAGTTGATAAAGACGGAGTCAGGGTTATTGAGGCAAGTTGTCCTGATAAACTTGATGTTAAGTTTGGAAAAATTAGTAAAGTTGGACAAGCTATTATCTGTATGCCAAATAGACTTGTTATACAGATAAAATCAAGACAAAATAATGATTTGGACGTGGTAAACTAATGAGTGCTAAAAAGACTATGTTGATTTCGTTATTTGTTTCTGTTGCTTTAATTGTATCTCTTTTAGAATATTATATCCCAATACCTATTCCTAATGTTCGATTGGGTTTATCCAATGTTATAATCATAAATGCGATTTTAATTTTTGGTTTTAAAGAAACATTTTTTATTTCATTTTTAAAGGCGATTTTACTGGTAATTATTCTAGGAAATCCAATAAGTTTTATATATAATTTTTCAGCAGGGTTTGCCAGTATAGTTGTTATGTATATAGTAAATAAGTTTTGTAGTAAATTTTTAAGTTTAGTGGGGGTTAGTGTTTTAGGGTCAGTTTCTCATATAATGGTTCAAATATTAATTTCAATGATACTTTTAAATACAAAAACTTTAGTTAATTTTATTCCGTTTTTAGGAATAATAGGGATATTTACAGGAATTTTAGTTGGTATTCTTGCTAATTATATGTATAAAATTTTAAGAGGTAATTATGTCAAATAATGATTATGATGATTTTTTAAAAGAATTACAGATTTATTTAGATAAAAATTATAATGATAATGTTGAAAATAATAAAATCTTTGAAAAAGAATCTAGAGAAGAAAATATATCTTTAGAAGATAAAACGATAAAAGAAGTAAATAGTGTAAAAAATATTGGATATAGAGATGTTAAAACATTTACTACTTCAATAAAAGATTTAAATGATAATGATAAGCCCAGAGAAAAGTTATACAAATTTGGTGCTGATAAATTGAGTGAATATGAGCTTATAGCAATTTTACTTGGAAGTGGTTCAAGAAACGAAGATGTTTTAACACTTTCAAAAAAATTGTGGCAATATATGAGTAAATTTCATAGGATAAGTGAACTTGCAATAGATGATTTGATGGAAATAGAAGGTATCGGATTATCTAAAGCTTGTTCAATAATTTCTGCATTGGAGCTTTCTAAGAGAATAAATATTAGAGAGTGTGTTGATAATTTTTCAGTCGGATCACCTAAGAGTGTTGCAGATATTTTTATGAATATATTAAGAGATGAAATGAAGGAGCATTTTTATGTTCTTCTGTTGGATACAAAGAATAAAATAATTTCTTGGGACGAAATTTCAAAAGGTGATTTAAATTCATCTATCGTTCATCCTAGAGAAGTTTTTAAATATGCTTTAAAATATAGTGCAAATAGTATTATTTGTTTGCACAATCATCCAAGTGGAGACCCGACACCAAGTATGCAGGATATAGAAATTACTAAAAGATTACAAGAAGTTGGAAATTTAGTTGGAATAAAATTGTTAGACCATATTATAATTGGATACAATAAATATATTAGTTTAAGAGAAAAAGGAATAATGAATTAAGAGAGGTAGAAAAAATGAGTTTTTCGTGGATTTTTGGGGAAGATTTAGCCTTAGATTTAGGAACGTCTAATACTTTAATATACTCAAATAAAAAAGACGGTAAGATTATTGAACCTTCTGTTGTTGCAGTTGATTTGAATAATTATGAGATTGTTGCCGTTGGAGAAAAAGCAAAAAGTATGGAGGGAAAAACTCCAGATAATATAATAACATTGGCACCTATAAAGGGAGGTAAAATTATAAATTTTGAAATTACTCAAGTAATGTTGACAAATTTATTTAAAAAAGCAAAATCAAGTTTTTCAATTTTTCATCCTAAGGTTTATATTACAATATCAAGTGGAATTTCCGAAGTGGATAAAAGAGCGATAGAAGATTGTGTAATTTATTCCGGAGCAAGAAGTGTTGAATTTATACCAACTGCAGTTGCATCAGCTGTTGGAATGGGACTTCCTGTTTTGGAGCCTTCAGGTAGTATTGTAGTTAATATCGGTGGAGGAACTGTTGATGTTTCTTTGGTAAGTCTTGGAGGAGTTGTTGCCTCTAAATTTGTTGATATTGGTGGAGATTCAATTGATTATGATATTGTAAATATCGTTAAAAACAAATATGATTTGATGATTGACAAGGAAACGGCAGAATATATAAAAATAAATTTGGCATCATTTATTACAAGTAATATCACAAATAATCTTTCTATATTTGGTAGAGATATAAATAGTGGTATGCCTAGAAATGCAATAATCTATGGAAAAGATATAACTTCATCACTATTCCCACTTTTTAATGCAGTTACAGATGCAATAAAAGTAATATTAGAAAAGACACCACCTTCAATGACAGGTAATATTTTAAGAAATGGAATCTTTTTAACAGGGGGCTGTTCTAAGATTAACGGTTGTGTTGAATATTTAGAAAATGAAATAGGGATAGCTGTAAATGTTGTTGAAAATCCATTAACTTGCACATGCGAAGGTGCTAGTAAATTGATTAATAAGATTAAGATTAAAAACAATAGGAGAAAGAATAATGAATAGATTTAGAAATATTAAGTCCCGTAAAAAGAAAATTTCTTTTTTTATGACTGTTATAATTTTAAGTTCTATAATTTTTTTCAGTGCTACTTCTTCTATTATGAATATTGGAGAAAATGCAATTGGAACAGTTACAAGTTCTGTTTCAAGATTAGTTTATTCTTCAATAGCAAGTTCTAAAGAAGTTTTTACAAATATTTTCGGCTCCAAATCTATTAGAGAAGAAAATGAAAAATTGAAGATTGAAAATGCAGAACTTAAAGAAAAAAATATTAATATGGAAAATATAATAGCCAAAGAAGATTTTTTGAAAAATGAATATAATTTATATTTACAAAATAAGGAAAGTCTTATAAGTGCTAATGTTATTGCATTAGATAACAATAATTTATTCATAAGATTTAATATAAATAAGGGAAGTAAAGACGGCGTAAAAGTCGGAGATATTATCGTTCAAGGAACTGCTGGAGATAAAGAAAATACTTATATTAAAGCTGTTGTTGGTAAGGTAATAGAAGTTGGATATAATTGGAGCAAGGTTTCAAGTTTAGTTGACTCTACAAGTAATATTTCATTTAATATAGTTAGAAGTCAATCTTATGGAGCTATAAGTGGACAAGAAAACAATCTTCTTTCAGGTTTTATGTATAAGTCTGATGCTGACGTTGTTGTTGGTGATAGGTTAGTTACTTCAGGTAGAGGTGGAATTTTTCCCAGAGATTTATATATAGGAGAGGTTACAGAAGTTAAGTCTTCAGATAATAATCTTGAAAAGAAAATTAGTGTTAAATCTCCTGTTGATTTTACAACTTTATTTAGAGTTTTTGTATTAAAAGGAAATGGTGGTAGTAATGAATAGATTAAAGGTTGTGTTAATGTTTTTTGCAAGTATAATGATACAAACAGCAATATTACCTAATTTTAGTATATTTAACTCTAAGGCTAATCTAAGTTTGGCTCTTGTAGTTGCAATAGCTATGAATTTTGGTTCTTATCCTGGCGGATATTCTGGAATTGTACTTGGTTTTTTTGAAGATATTTTATTTTCAAGAATAATAGGTGTAAGAGCTCTTATATACTACATTATAGGTTTTATAGTTGGATATAGCGAGGACTCCATAAACAAAGGAGATATACGTTCAGGCTCTATAATTACAGTTGTAGCAACTTTATTTTATTGGGTTATGAATACAATAATTTATATGTTCTTGGAAAGTTCATCATCTTCTGCTCTTGTAAAGTATTTAAAAGGGTCGATAATTATTGAATTGATTTTAAATGTTTTATTGTACTTGGTATGTCATTATACTTTGAAGAAGATGTTTAAAAAGAAAAAATTTAGATTTTAGTAGGTAAGTTTATGAAAATTTTTGATAAAAATAAATTAGAAAAAATTAAAGATAGACAATTAAGATATAAAATAGTTTATTCTGTTTTATTTGTTTTGATGTCATTACTTGTTATAAAATTATTTCATTTAACAATTATAACTGGAGATGATTATAGAAATAAGGCTGATAACAACAGACTTAAAGATGTTAAAATAACAGCTCCAAGGGGAAATATTTATGATAAAAATGGAAATTTGTTAGCAGGGGTTAAGACAAGTCCTGCCGTTCAGATTTTAAAAGATGAATTTAATAGATTAACTAAAGAAGAAAAGATTAAAAAGGTTGATGAATTAATAACTATACTTAATAAAGACGGCGCAAGTTGGGATACCGATGATTATTTTATAGGGATTAATTACTTTGTATATTCTTCAAAAGTTGATTATTTTACTGAATTAAAAACTCCAAAAGAAAAAGTTTTAGATATAATTATGGAAAATAAATTAGTTGAAGATATTTTGAAATTGAAAATAGAAAAAAGTTCCTCTTCAAATTTTTCATACTATATAATAAAAAATGTTATAAGAGATTTGCAACTTAAAGGAATATATGTTCCAAGTGATTTTTTCGATGTTGATAGTGGAGAAATTGCTTTTACTAAAGGAAAAGAATACGATGAATATGCAAAAGATAAAGACCTTTCAAAAGGGATATATTCACATATTGCAGATTTAATAAAAGATGATAAGTCAATTATAAGAAAGATTTTAGAACAACCTCTTTCAAGAAAATTGATTTTTGATGAATTGAAAAGTAAAAATCTTTTAGGAAATATTGAATTAAGTCCTTTAGAAGACTTGAATAATTATAACTTTTTATTGATAAAAGCTGAATTAAATAAACAAAATTCTAAGGTTACATTGGAAACAAGTGCTAAAGATGATTTTTATAATATGGTTAGAAAATTTACTTTGGATAAGTTGTTGTCTTATGTAAAAGTTGATAAAGACGGGAAAAAAATAATTCCTGCCGAAATTTTGCTTAAAAAATTAGAAGAAAAAAAACTTAATGCAAATGTTGAATACACTTTAGTTAAAGATGAAAATGATAGAGAAAAAGTTCAATTTTCTTACAAAAATGAGGGAAATAAAGATGTTGAACCTTTAACATATCTTATTTCCATTGCAGAAGAAAATAATCTACTTTATGATTTTGTTCTATCCGATGATATAAAATTTGTTGCTCAGGAAGTAAATACAGAAAATAATATTATTTTAAAAATTTCTATTACTAAAAAAGATTTTGATTATGTATATAATATTAACAAAAAAGATATAAAAAATAGATACCAAATAAAAGATGATTATACTGCTGAAAGTTTATTTACACTTTTAAAGAAACTTTATTCAATAGAAGAATTGAATGATTATAGTGCATATAGTTATTTGGTATTGAGTAGAAAGGTTGAGTTGCAAGGAGATAAGGCATATATTCCAATTACTCTTACTTATGGAATATCTGAGCCTTGTATATCTAACATAAAAGAAAAATTTGAAAATAATAATGGTATTACTGTTTCAATGGAACCGATAAGATATTATCCTAATGGAGAGTTAGCGTCTCATATATTGGGATATATTGGAAAAATTTCACAACAAGATGAAATTGAAAAGTATAATAAAGAAAAAGGATATTCTTCTGATAGCTTTATAGGTAAGACAGGAGTAGAGGAAAGTCAAGAAGTTTCTTTAAAAGGAAAAGATGGCTTTAAAAAGGTTATGGTTGATAACAGAGGAAATAGAACAGAAACTATTTCTGAAACTTCAGCAGTTCCAGGAAAAAATGTATATTTATCTTTAGATTTAAATTTACAAAAAACTGCAGAAGAATCTTTAAAGCGTACTTTGGAATCAATTAGAGGTGCTAGTGAATATAAAAGCAAGTGGGGAAGTTATACTCCTCATCAAAGTTATCCTAATGCAACAAGTGGTGCAGTAGTTGTGCTTGATGTTAAGACTGGAAAAGTTTTAGCTCTTGCAAGTTATCCTGCTTATGACCCAAATCTTTTTGTAACAGGGATTTCTAATAGTGATTGGATAAGTTTGTTTCCTGAAGACCCTAGAGATTTTTTAGCACCAAGACCATTGTATAATATTGCAACACAAAGTGTTTCACAACCAGGTTCTACTTTTAAATTAGCCACTTCATTGGCAGCGCTTGAAAAGGGATTGGATCCAAATGAAAATATTAATTGTCAAGGTGTAATGGATGTTGGTGATACAAAGTTTGGTTGTTGGATATGGAACCAATATAAGCAAGTTCATGGAAATGAAAATCTTAGAACAGCTTTAAGAGATAGTTGTAACTATTATTTTTATGCCTTAGCTCTAGGAAAAGACCCTAAGTCAAATAAGCATACGGGTGTTAAAGTTGAGATTGAAGATTTGGTTAAAACTGTTAGTGAATTAGGACTTGGAGAAAGAACTGGAATTGAAATAAACATTCCAAGAGAAAGTAAGGGTGTTATTCCTGATTCAAATACAAAAAAATCTTTAACAAAAATTATGCTTAAACAAAGATTGGAAAAAGAAATTGAAAAATATATTTTAGCCGGAAAAAATAAAGATGATTATGATTTTGCTAAAATAATTGATACAATTGTAAATTGGACTGAAGAAGAAAAAGTTCCATCAAGAACAGAGGTTATTAACAGATTAAAAGAAATGCAATTAAATGCTGAAGAACCTGTTGCAAATTCAAAAGTATCTTTAGCAGATATGATAAAGTTTGACTATTTAAATCAAGCATCTTGGTCTAATGCAGACTCACTAAATACTGTAATCGGACAAGGACAAAATGCATATACTCCTATACAAATGGCAAGATATATGGCGATGATTGCAAATGGTGGACAAAAGTTAAAAACTTCTGTAATTGAAAAAATTGTTAGCTATGATAACAAAATAACTTCATTTCAAAATAACCCTGAAACTGAAAAATCAAGTTTTAATCCTAGAAATTTAAAATATATTTTAGAAGGAATGAATATGGCATCAAAGACTTCTGAAAATGCTAAAATTTTTAGAGAATTGCCAATAGAAATTGGTACAAAGACAGGAACTGCACAAAAGAGTGGAGTCAATCCTGTTACAGGACAACTTTACGATAACTATGCTTGGACAGTTTCTTTTGCTCCATATAATAATCCTGAAATTGCAATAGCAACAGTAATTTTTCAAGGAGGAGCAGGTGCATTTTGTGGACCTATTGTTAGAGATATAGTTGGTCAATATATTGATAATAAAACAGAATCTGGAGAAAATCTACAGTCTGATAAAAAAAATGATGATAATTCAGGAAATGGTGGAAATTTAGTTGGAGATTAGCCAAAAAGTATTGAAAATTTAATTATTTTGATATATAATGTAATAGATTAAATAATTTAGGAGGTTTCGTATGAAATTCAAAAAGACTTTCGCAGCGCTTTTAGTTGGTGCTATGATTTTAACAGGTTGTTCTTCTAAACCTGAAGGAAAAAAAGAAACAAAAACAGAAGAAAAGAAAGAAAATACTGGAAAGAAAATTAAGTATGCTATGGTAACTGATACTGGTGGTGTTAATGACCAATCTTTCAACCAATCTGCTTATGAAGGCTTAAAAGATTTAGAAAAAGAAGGATTAGCTACTATTAGCTATGTTGAAAGTAAACAAGCATCTGATTACAAAGGAAACTTAGAAACTTTACTTGATTCTAAAAATGATTTAATTGCAGGTATCGGTTTTGCATTAGCAAAAGATATGGAAGCTGCAGCAAAAGCTAACCCAGACCAAAAATATGTAATTATTGACTCAGCTTTTGAAAACACTCCAAAGAATCTTATCGGAACAATTTTCGCGGATAATGAAAACTCATTCTTAGTTGGATATATCGCTGGAACATTAACTACTTCAAACAAAGTTGGATTTGTTGGTGGAGTTACTTCTCCATTAATCAAAAAATTTGAAGCTGGTTTTAGAGCAGGTGTTGAACTTGCAGCAAAAGATAACAAAAAAACAGTAGAAGTTGTTGCTCAATATGCTGAAAGTTTCGGAGATGCTACAAAAGGTAAAGCAATTGCTAACAGTATGTACACATCTGGAGTTGATATGATTTTCCACGCAGCTGGTGGTACTGGTAATGGTGTTATTGAATCAGCAAAAGAAAATCAAAAATTCGTATTTGGTGTAGATAGAGACCAATCTTACTTAGCTCCTGAATATGTTATAGCTTCTACAATCAAAAAAGTAAATGAAGCTATTAAGAGTGTTGGTAAAGAATTAGCTGAAGGAAAATTCAGAGGTGGAGAAACTATCGAATTTTCATTAAAGACTAATGGTGTTGACGTTGCTTACGGAAAAGAAGACCAATTAAAAATCAAGATTCCTAATGAATTAAAACAAAAAATTGAAGAATTAAAGAAGAGTATTGCTGAAGGTAAAGTTACAGTACCAACAGAAGTAAAATAAATGATTTTATTAGAAGGAAGCGAAAGCTTCCTTTTTTAATTAATTTTATTTGAAATGATATTTACCTTTTGATGTTAATATTATATAATATTATTAAATATATTTAAGGAGAGTATTAGATGAAAAACGAATTAGTTCTTGTAGTTGATTTTGGTGGACAATATAATCAGTTAATAGCTAGAAGAGTAAGAGATTTAAATGTATATTGTGAAGTTATACCTTATAACAAGGCTGTTAACGAAGTAAAAAATAAAAAACCTATCGGAATAATTTTTACAGGTGGTCCAAATAGTGTTTATGAGGAAAATGCACCAAAAATTGAAAAAGAAATTTTTGAACTTAATATACCTATTTTAGGATTATGTTATGGGATGCAATTAATATCTCAAACTTTTGGTGGAGTTGTAGAAAAAGCAGATAAAAAAGAATTTGGAAAAACTTTATGTATAAAAGATAAAAATTCAAAATTAGTTTCAAGTATGAAAAATGAAACAATAGTTTGGATGAGTCATCAAGACCAAGTTGTAAAACTACCAGAAGGATTTGATTGTATTCAACATACATCTACTTGTCCTTATGCCGGAATAGAAAATGAAGAAAAGAAAATTTATGCAGTTCAATATCATCCGGAAGTAAATCATTCAGAAGAAGGAAAAGAACTAATAAAATCTTTCTTATATGATATATGTAATGCAAGTGGCGATTGGACAATGCAAAACTTTATGAATGAACAAATATTAAAAATAAGACAAACAGTTGGAGATAAAAAAGTATTGTTAGCTCTTTCAGGTGGAGTAGATTCTTCAGTTTGTGCCAGCTTATTGTCAAAAGCTATCGGAAATCAACTGACTTGTGTTTTCGTAGATACAGGACTTATGAGAAAAAATGAAGGTGATGAAGTAGAAGAAGCCTTCAAAAATGAAGAACTAAATTTTGTTAGAGTAAATGCTAAAGATAGATTTTTAGGTAAATTAAAAGGCGTTACTGACCCCGAACAAAAAAGAAAAATAATCGGAGAAGAATTTATTAGAGTATTCGAAGATGAAGCAAATAAAATTGGAGCAGTTGACTACTTAGGACAAGGAACAATTTACCCTGATGTAATAGAATCAGGACTTGGCGATGCAAAAGTTATAAAATCACATCATAATGTAGGAGGACTTCCTGACGTAGTAGATTTTAAAGACTTAATCGAACCATTAAGAGATTTATTCAAAGATGAAGTAAGAAGATTAGGACTTGAACTTAAAATGCCTGAATATTTAGTTTATAGACAACCATTCCCTGGTCCAGGACTTGGAATAAGAGTAATGGGCGAAGTAACAGAAGAAAAATTAGAAATCTTAAGAGAGGCAGATGCAATCTTCAGAGAAGAAATTGCAAAAGCCGGAGAAGACAAAAATATAAGCCAATATTTCGCTGTTATAACAAATAACAGAACAGTTGGAGTAATGGGAGACTTTAGAACTTACGATTATACACTAGCCCTAAGAGGAGTTACAACAACCGACTTTATGACAGCCGATTGGGCAAGAATCCCATACGAAGTACTAGACAGAGTTTCAGTAAGAATAGTAAACGAAGTAGGACACATCAACAGAATCGTATACGACATAACAAGCAAACCACCAGCAACGATCGAATGGGAATAGTAGCAAAAAAATCAAAATCCTTGTAAAATCAATAGTTACAGAAGATTAAAAACTGTAACTGGGATTAAAATGGGAACATTTGTAAAAAAGAATAAACTGAATAATAGTTCCAAGTGGTTTACATTTTGGAAAAAAAAATTAGACCGTAGTTTTTAGACTGCGGTCTTTTTGCTTACATATTATGAGGATTAATTTATTTAGAGATCTCCAATGGCTTCTTTCAAATGTAACAAATAATATAAACCAGATTGCAAAAGCAACTAATACAACTGGTGTTATTTATAAGAAAGATGTTGACTATATGAGAGAAAAAATAGAAAAATTGGCAAAAGAGATATGGGATATACATTCCCTGTTATTAAGAAAAACGAAATAGAATTTATCCAAAACAAATCTTAGACCTGTAAGAAGTTTTTAAAATATGATATAATATATTCAAATGAACTGCCGATTTTTAAAATTACAAGGGAGAGAAATTTATGCAAAACTTTGGGAAAATTATTTTTAAAATAGACCAGGTTTTAGAAGAAAAAAATATAAGCAAAAATAAATTGGAAAAAGAATCAAATCTTCAAAGAACTCAACTTAACTCATACTGCAATAACAAAGTTAAGAGAATTGATTTAGAAACTATAGCAAAGATTTGTTATGTTCTTGAGTGTAAAGCTGAAGATATAGAGGAGTATTGTAGGTGATTAACAATGTATAAATCAATAGACCTATTTGCAGGAATAGGCGGAATTAGGCTTGGTTTTGATCAAGCATTTGGTAATGATATAGAAACAGTTTTTGTATCCGAATGGGATAAGAAAGCTCAAGAAACATATATAGCTAATTTTGGAGAAAAACCTAAAATTTTTGGAGATATAACAAAAATCGATGAAATTGATATACCTATCCATGATATTTTATTAGCGGGATTTCCTTGCCAAGCATTTTCGTTAGCTGGTCAAAAAAAAGGTTTTGAAGATACAAGAGGTACTTTATTTTTCGATGTAGCAAGAATAGTGGAGTTTCATAAACCTAAAGTTGTTTTTTGTGAAAATGTAAAAAACTTGGTAAATCATGACAGGTGTAAAACATTTAAAATTATTAAAAAAACATTAAATGATTTGGGTTATAGAGTTTTTTACAAAGTTATCAACAGTAAAGATTTTGGAGTTCCACAAAATAGAGAAAGAATATATATAGTTGCATTTAGAGAAGATATATCCCCTAATAAATTTATATTTCCAGAAAAAACTGACGATACTAAAGTTATAACTGATATTATGGAAGAAAAAGAGACTTCTCCTAAATATTATCTGTCTGATGTTTATCTTGAATCTTTAAGGAAACATAAGCAAAGACACAAAGCAAAGGGAAATGGTTTTGGATATGAAATCAGAGATGTAAATTCTATTGCTGGAGCTATTGTATGTGGAGGAATGGGAAGAGAAAGAAATTTAATAATAGACAAGAGATTAACTGATTTTACTCCTGTAACTCATATAAAAGGAAAAATAAATAGAGAATATATTAGGAAAATGACACCTAGAGAGTGGGCACGACTACAAGGTTTCCCAGATGATTTTAAACTCGTTGTTGCTGATACTCATCTTTATAAACAATTTGGAAATTCAGTAACTGTTCCTGTAATAAAAGCAATTGCGAAAAATATTAAAAAACAATTAGAAGGTGTTGTAATTGAAGATGCTGTTCAAGATAAAGAATATTATGAACAATTAGAGTTTGCATGGAGGTAAAAAGTGATAAGTGGAAATAAAGGAGAATGGTCTGAAATATATGTATTATTTAAACTCCTAGCTGACGGGAAAATATACGCTGCTGATAGTGAGCTAAATAAACTACATGATATTTATTTTCCTATAATAAAGATTATTAGAGAGGAAATATCTGGAGAATTAAAAGAATATACAACAGGAAAATTAATAGATATTTATATTAACGATAAAAAAATAAAATCAGTTGATAGAAATGAGTTTGAAAAAGAATCGGAGCAGCTTTTTGATGAAATTTGTAATGCAAAGGGTTCTGCATTTCAAATAGAAAAAACTGAGAATTTTATGAAAGGAATATCTTGTTATAAATTATCTGCACCTGCAAGAGATAAAAGTGATATTACCATGAAAATAGTTGATATAAATACAGGATATTCTCCAATAGTTGGATTTTCAATCAAATCAGAATTAGGTTCTTCGCCTACTTTATTGAATGCTGGAAAAACAACAAATTTTATTTATAAAATCATTCATAATAATCCCTTATTGGTAAAAGAAACTAATGAAATATACAAAGTTTCAAAAGGTAAAAGACACACTGATGTTAGGGGAAGAATTAAAAGCATAATTGAAGGCAATGGACAACTCGAATATATCGAGATGCAAAATCAAACTTTTTCTGATAATTTAGTGCTGATCGATAGTTCAATGGATAATATTATTGCAGAAACTATTTTATATTTTTATAGGGATGGGATTAGTGATTGCATAGATATGGTAAAGAAACTGGAAGTTGAAAATCCAATGAATTATGGAAATGTTAATGCCTATAGGTATAAATTTAAAAAGTTTTTAACAGCAGTGGCGCTAGGTATGAAACCAGCAACAATTTGGGATGGCATTGATGAAGCTAATGGAGGATATATAATTGTAACCAAACAAGGAGATGTATTAGCATATCATATTTATAATCGCAATTATTTTGAAGAGTATTTACTTAGTAATACAAAATATGAAACAGCATCCACATCAAGACATGATTTTGGAGAAGTTTATAGTGAGGATGTAGAAGATTTTATTAAGTTAAATCTTCAAATTAGGTTTAGATAAAATGATTGTATGAATTTGAAGATAATTTTAAAGGATAGGTAATATATTGAAGAACGCGGAAAATTATAATTATAAACTACCTACAATTAATGGTGGTTTTAAAGAATATACAACAAATAATAATTCAATAATTATTATAGGGGCAAATGGTAGTGGAAAAAGTAAATTAGGAGCGTGGATAGAAGATCAAGATTCAGATATTGTTCATAGGATTGGAGCCCAAAGAAATCTTAATTTTAAGCCTAATTTACAACTTAGTAATTATAATGATGCCAAAAATAAAATTATTTATGGAACAGATGATGAAGATACGGTTAAAAGGCGTGATAAGGGATATAGGTGGAATTGGGGAAAGTCTAAAACGACTAAGATGATAGATGATTTTGATGACGTTTTAGCAGCTTTAATAGCGATGTATAACAATGAAACAGCAGAATATTTTAAAAATTGTCAAGTTGCTGAAAAAAATAATTCCCTTAAGCCGAAAACTCCTTTGACTGTCATAGATAAACTAATGAAAATATGGAATAGTATATTTCCACAAAGAAATCTTCTATTTGAAGATTCTAAGTTTTATGCGTACGAAAGAAGTATATGTTCTGAAAAGTATTCTGCACATCAAATGAGTGATGGAGAAAGATCGGTGTTATACTTGGCTTCTCAAGTTTTATCTATTCCTGAAAATAAAACACTGATAATCGACGAGCCTGAAATACATCTTCATGGAACAATAATGAATAAGTTATGGGAAAGCTTAGAAGAATATCGCTCTGATTGCTTATTTATTTATATAACACATGATACAAATTTTGCAGCTTATCATAAAAATTCAGAAAAGATATGGATAAAGAGTTATGATGGGGAAAATTGGGATTTAGAAAAAATATTTTCTAATGATTTACCAGAGAAGTTGTTATTTGATATTCTAGGGTCACGTAAAAATATTTTATTCGTAGAAGGAGAAGAGAGTAGTTTTGATACTCAACTATATTCTATTTTATATCCAGAATATTTTATTATTCCTTGTGGAAGTTGTACGCAAGTGATTATGAGAACAAAATCTTTTAATTCAACTCAAAATATTCATAATAATAATGTCTATGGAATAATTGACCGTGACTTTAGAACAGAATATGAAATAAATAGATTAAAAAAAGATAATATTTACACACTGAATGTTTCGGAAGTAGAGAATTTATTTATTATAGAAGAACTCATCAAATTTTTATCAGATTACTTAGCCAAGAATTTTGATGATGTAATTAATAATATTAAAAATTATATTATTAAAGAAAGATTCGATAATCAAATTAGTAGTCAGGTTAAGAAAAATGTAGTATCTCAGATAAAGCATGACTTATCTATGGTTGAAATTTCTGAGATTAATACAAAAGAAAGCTTTACCAATGCTATTAAAAATATTAATGTTTATAGTATTTATGAAGATACATTAAACTCATATGAAGAAGCATTGTTAAGTAATGATTATAAAAAAGTGTTAGAAATGTTTAATGAAAAGGGATTATCTAAATCAATAGGTCATTATCTTGGTTTTCAAAACAATGATTACTTAAATACAGTTATTTCTATCTTGCGAAATAAGGAACAAGCAGAAGTATTAGAGATATTCAAAAATTATATACCAAAACTACAAAATTAAAATGCAATATGAATTTAGTTCAAAACAATAATATTCTCCGGTACTGGGACTGGGACGGGACTAAAAATTTGAAAATGTCCTATAATTAGGTGGATTTGCTGATATAAGAAAAAATAGAATCTAGTATTTTGAACGGTTTGGGATATATCGGACATTTGGAAAAGAAGAATGGGAGTAATCGCAAAATTTTCTAAAATGGCTTAATTACAAACTATATAGAGAATGAAAAATGGCTACTGGTACTTAAATGGTACTGGAATCTAAAAAGAAAAAAGAAGAAAAATAATAATTAGTAATTTTCTTCAAAAACTCTTTAGAAAATAGTTTTTATAAAGAGTTTCGAGAAATCAAAAAGGAGTCAGAAAATTAATTCTGACTCCTTTTAAGTGCATATTTTTACAATAAAATATAGCAAACATGGAAAAAATAAACAATAAACATAGAGTAATAATAACAAGTATAAAGCAGTAACAACAAAACTCATAATAATAATTCATATATATATATATAGGTTTCAAATTTACTAAATTAATTTTGTTTAACTTGTAAAATGTGTTATAATAAATATGAATTTACGTTTCTTGTGTAAAAGAATATTTATTTCATCAT